>QMLM01000121.1 GCA_003646745.1 Deltaproteobacteria bacterium
CTTTTCTACATTGGCTCGAATATCCTTTACAATGAGGGTATTGGTGCGCTCATCAACGACTACACTCCCTCTGTCGCTCAATAGACTCTTCACCTTGGGGGCGAGTTCAGAGGCCTTGCTGTAACTCACCATTATCAGCTCGGTGACAAGGGGTTCGAGTTTCTCCTTTGCCTTTATAGCCTTTACTCTTGCCTCCTTCTCCCGGCGCAGCCTCTCTAAGGGAGCAATCCGGATGACGTTACCTATCCTCTCCATCCCAAGGTTGTTTGCCTGTAGGATGATATCTAGGGCCTGATCCCAGGGTACGTCCACCAATCTGATGGTGACCTTCCCCTTTACATCCTCGGTGGCGATAATATTAAGGTTGCTCACCTCGGCAAAGAGCCGCAGGATATTGTCGATGTCTGCGTCTTTAAAGTCCAACGTGATCCTTTTGCCGGTGTAGACCTTCCGCTGTATCTCTTTACCAGGCATGGGGGCTGCAGGCACCACCCTTGTCACTGGCGCCGCAGGGACAACCTCTGCCTTTTTCTCCACCGCCGGTTTTTCCGCCTCCTTAACTACCTCAGGGGGTTTCTTGACAGTGATAACCTTGGTGGGTTTTGGTTTCTCCACCCTGAGTTCCCCGGGCCTTTCAAAGTCGATGTATATCCTGCTATCTTCCTGTTGGACATCAAAGGCCACCATCTTGCGCAACTTGACTAGTACCCGGGCGCTTTTTTGGGAATCGATCACGATATTAGTAGGGGTAACCATCATTACAGGGCTTGCGAACTCATGGGTATCCAGGGGCCTGATGAATCTTGTCGGCACCACCATCCCCTTGACCTCCAATAGCACCATGTCTTCCCCTGCCTTTATTACTTCATAAGGAGCCTTGGCCGAGGTGGAGATGACGATCCTGGATTTATCTACGAGCTGTTTGAACTCTATCCCTGTAATCTCACCCTTTATAGAAGGGGGGGCTTCTTCCTTCTTGGCCACTTTCTTTACAGGAGGTGCTGGAGGCGGGACCATTTCTTCCTTTTTCGCTTCCTTTACTTCCTTTGGTGGAGCAGCAGCCTCTACCTTTACCTCTTTGCCTAGGACGATCATTAACTCATCACCTATGCGATCCAATCTGTGGGGGGGAAGTACCTTAGTCGGAAAATCAAGGACTACCCTGACCTTTTTGGGGTGATCCCCCAATCGCACCTTTTTCAAATAAGGGGAATCCACCGGGATCGCTTTTTTGCGAAATTTCCTTTTTATTTTCCAAATATCTATCACCAACCGAGTTGGTTTCTTCAAGGAAAAGGAATTGTAATCTCCCAGCCTTCCGTCGGCCTTCAATTTCAAGATTATCTTGTCTTTTTGGGACTTGTCCACGGAGATATTCATAAGATTCTTGGCAGGAGGTAGCTCCTTTGCGACAGCTTCCTCCTTTGCCGGTAGAGGGGCCTCTTCAACTATTTCAATCTCCTCCTTTTTCTTCTCCTCTCTGGCAAGAAGGGGGCTGCGTTTACCAATATCTATAAAGAGGAGATTCTGTTCCTTTTGGACTTGGTATTTTACCAGCTTATTGAGGCTGATGTAAATCTCGGTGCCTTCATCTTTCTGGATGGCAACGATCTCTTTTATCACCTCATCGCCGACCGTTAGGGTTGTGGGAACCTCTTTGGCCAATCCAGTTTGGGGGATATCTACCACTAGTTTCAATGGCTGAGGGATGAGCTTGAAAAACGTATAAGCAAGTGGAGATTCCCCCTCAATGACCACCCTTTTCCCCTCATCCTGCTCTACCACCTTTATGGCCTTAATCAGGTTTGGAGGGATGGCCTTAGGTGGAGGTTCCACCTTTTTTTTGGGGGCGCAGCCCACCATTAACAAGATAAGAGGAATTGTCAATAACCACCAATACGTCTTTTTCCTTTTTAGGATCTTCATGGTCTTTTTTCCTCCCCGGGGACATGTAATCGTAGAACGATTTCCTTGGCTTTGACATTACCTAAATAATCCTTATATCTTTCCTCGATAATCACCCTATCTTTAAGGATGGCCTTTACCTTGCCGTAATTTCTCCCTATGTATGTCCCCTTCTTAATGATATAACCCTTCCCCTCGGAATCCTCCACCATCGCTCTACCTCCCTTTTTCCCCACCAAGATAGCCACCAATTTCAGTTGGCTGAGATCATATTTCTGCAGGGGAGTAAGGGGTATCTTTTGGGAAGAGGGTTTAACAGGAGTTTGCATGGCGATAAATGGTCGGAAGGGATCCCTTTTGCCCGTGGGATTGTAGACATAATGGCGTTTTTCTTTCTTTGGTGGCAAAGGTGATGGTTTGGCTGCAGGAGGCGGTACCCTTCGAGGAGGCTTAGGTCTTACCACTGGCTTTTTCGGCACCTCCTTTTTTTTGCCAAAGGGCAGAGGTAGGTTTTCACATCCCCCTAGAATAAGGGCAATGCCAACAATTAAGATGAAAAATGCTTTTAATCTCCCTTTATTGTCCATTTTCACCCTTTTCTATCTCTTTTTTCTTACTCCTTTCTTCTTTTTCTTGGCTTGTGCAGGTTTTTCTACATACCTGTAGGTTGTCGCAATACATGATGTACGAAGCAAGACCTGGCCCTTTTTCTTCGTGGGTTCCTTTTCGATAGTGAAGTTCTCTATATTTACTATACGAGAGAGAGTTCCCACGTTGTAGAAGAACATCCCTATTCTATGATACGATCCCACAAACCTCAGTTGTACAGGTACTCTGGCGTAAAACTGTCCTGGTTGCTCCCCCTGAGGCTTGAACAACAGGACATCTAAACCGGCCTCTTTGCTCAGATTGGAGATGCTCTTTAACAACTTTGGGATCTCCTTTTTATCTGGTAACTTGGTCAAGGCCTCTTTTAAGTCTTCGTTCAACCTTCCTAATTCTGCCTTAAACTTATTCAAGTCCTTGGCGATATTGCTCTTGATATTCCTCTCCCGAATGAGGTCGTTTAACTTCGACTCCTTGGCCTCGATCCTCCTTATCTGTGGCAGGTGAAAGGCGTACCAATAAGTACCTAGGATAACCGCTGAGACCAAGAGGAGGATCCCCAGTTTTTGCGGCGTGGGTAACTTTATGATGCTGTCCGTTGATAGCGCCATAAGGACCTCCTTCAAAGGGAAGTTGAGCAGCGCAGGCTGAACTTTTTTAGTTTAAGACCGCCCCTTTTAAATTGCTCTGTAACCTCCAGTTCTACCCTCCCAAAGTACCTTGAGCGCTCTAACATGGTCATGAAGTTGGCGATGGTTTCGTTGTCCAACGCCACCCCTACTATCTTTACGCTCTTTCCTTTTTTATCCAAGGTCTCTATCCATACCTTCTCCGGTATCTTCTGGCTCAGCTCATCCAGTATGTAGACCGCACTTAGCCTCCCTTTTTCCAAGTCCTTGATAACGGATAGCTTTTTTTGAAGCTTGGCCTTCCTCTTTTTCAATCTGTCTATCTCCCCCACCACCTTATTGAGCTTAATTATCTCCTCCTTGACCAATCTCAATTGGGTGTCGAGGTACTGTTCGCGCTGGTTTATGTTCCATTTTAGATAGACAATGACCACAAAGATCAAAAGAAGGGTGAGGATAAAGATAGAGATCTGAAAGCGAAGGGTCTCCTTTCGCCTCGCTGCCCGTACGGGCAATAAGTTTATCTCTATCATTTTATACCCTCCTTAAGGCCAACCCTACGCTTACGGCCATTATAGGACCGATATCATTCAGATATTCTGGGTCGAAGACCCGTGGGTTGACGGAGATGTTTGTAAAGGGGTTGATGATCTCTACCGGCAAATTAACCCGCTCCTCCACTATTTGTTTCAATCGAGGAACCTTTACACAGCCACCGCTCAGGTACAGTCGGGCTATCCTCTCCTCGGGGAAAGTAGCGGTAAAGAAATCCAAAGATTTGGCTATTTCCAGGGCGACCGTTGATGAAGTCTTATCTAACACCCTATCGATGGTGTGCGGTGAGCCTTTTTCCGACACTCCCCCTAGCTTCAAGTCTTCCGCCTCTTCGAAATTCACGCTCAACTCCTTTTGTATCTCTTCCGTGTAGAGATTTCCACCGATGGAGATATCCCTGGTGAAAAGCGATCTACCTCCCTTGACGATATTAAGGTTCATTATGCTGGCTCCGATATCACATAGGGCCACCAAATCCCCTATCTCTAGAGGATAATTCAGTTCATACATATTCTCCAGGGCAAAGGAATCTATATCGATGATCATAGGACTTAAACCAGCTTCCCTCACAATGGCAATGTAGTCCTCGATCAGGTCTTTTTTGGCAGCAACAAGGAGAACCTCCATATGTTCTCCAGTCTCCTTTTCAGGAGTTGATAGTATCTGAAAGTCGATGTTTACATCATTTATGTCAAAGGGGATATATCGTTCCGCCTCAACAAAGATGTTTTCCTCCAGCTCTGACTCCGTCATCTTGGGCAGTGTTATCTTCTTCACAATTACCGAATGACCTGACACAGAGATGGCGACCTCCTTCTTTTTTATCTTGTAATTAGATATCAGTTCCCTTATAGCCTCTACCACCGAAGTGGTGTCCATTAGGCTGCCATCCACGATGGTCTCGGGAGGCAATGATGTAAAACCCAAGTTGTCGACCTGATAGCCCCTTCCTGTATCCTTCAGGTCCACAAATTTGATGGCACTGGTCCCAATATCCAATCCCAAGACCCTTTTCCCTTTCCTTCCAAATAACTCCATGGCTCCATCCCCAGAAATTTTTTAGATTGAAATATCAAACTTTTCTCTCAATGTCAAGCATATTTTTGACATTTCTTAAACCCAAATTATGCACTCAGGAGATGGGTAAAGCCGTTCCTCCTTAAGAATTTATTCCATAACGATTTAATTTTTCTCTCAAAGTTGAACGTGAAATTCCTAAAATCCTTGCAGTTTCCGATTTATTCCCCTTTCTTTCACGCAGCACCTTCAAGATATAGTTGCGCTCCACCTCGGCCAAGGGAAGGAGGCCATCTATATTTTCCATCCATTCCTCACCTAAGGCGGAGTTTCTCCCAATCTTTTCCTTTCTCAGTTCCAGGGGAAGGTCTTCCGGGGCGATCAGTCCTCCTTTGGCCAGGATTGTCGCCCTCTCTATAACATTTCTCAGTTCTCGAACATTTCCCGGCCAGGGATAGGCCAAAAGAAGATCCAGGGCGGCAGGGGTGACCTCCCTTATCTCCTTTCCCAATTCCTTCCCTAATTTTTTTAGGAAATAATCGGTAAGGATGGGGATATCCTCCCTTCTGTCCCGCAGAGGAGGTAGATCAATCACCATTACCTTGATGCGATAATAGAGGTCTTTACGAAATTCTCCTTTCTCCACCAATTGAGCTAGGTCCTTGTTAGTGGAGGCGATAACCCTTACATCCACCTTGATATCTTTCTTCCCCCCCACCCGTCTCAGAGAATAGGTTTCTAAGAACCTCA
>QMLM01000122.1 GCA_003646745.1 Deltaproteobacteria bacterium
CAAGCATTGACATAACCCTGAAACCATCCATTCTGGCCTCTAATGCCCTTATTGGATCCACCTCCGTTACTATAACGTTTGCACCCAGTATCCTCTAGGCCCCCAATGACCAGGGACCCAGACTGCAAAGTGAGGTCTGGGGCGGGGCCGGCAGGGATAGGTGCGAACTACTGTGGTGCAAGAGACAAGAAGTGAGAAGGCCAAAAAGATGGTGATCGATTTAAGAAACGAAGAAATCTTCATACTCCTCACCTCCAAAGGGTCACTGTATCCAATCAAATAGACACCACAAGAAGAAAAAGGTTTAGTCGATTAAGCTCAACTTCAAAAGGGGAAAGTGCTGGACGACAGCCCAGGCAACAGAGATGGTAGGGACGGAACAGTCTTGAACGTACTCCCCTTACCATGATATCCTCATTATAGGAAGATGTATCAGCCTGCTTATATTTCCCTATATGAGAAGGGAGAATTAAAGAAGAGGGTTGATGCCCTGAGGGAGATCCTGAAGGAGTGCCGTCTCTGCCCCAGAGAGTGTAAGGTGAACCGGCTGGAAGGAAAGAGGGGTTATTGTCGGGCAAGGGCAGATTTGGTGATCTCCAGTGCCTTCCCTCACTTCGGCGAAGAGCCTCCTCTTGTTGGGTATCATGGCTCCGGAACTATCTTTTTGACCCACTGCAATTTGAGGTGCATATTCTGTCAGAATTACGATATCAGCCACTTGGGGGAGGGGCAGCGGATAAGTACTTCTGAACTAGCCCAATATATGATCGGCCTCCAAAACCGGGGATGTCACAACATTAACTTTGTCACCCCTACCCATTACGTCCCACAGATTGTAGCGGCCTTGCCGGAGGCCATAGAGTTAGGGCTCAGAATTCCACTGGTCTACAACTGTGGAGGTTACGAATCTGTGGAGGTAATCAGGCTTCTGGATGGGATTATTGACATATATATGCCCGATGCCAAGTTCTCCCAAGAGGAAAAAGCCTCCAGGTATTGTAATGCGCCTGATTATCCCCAAGTCCTGAAAGATGTCCTTTTGGAGATGCATAGGCAGGTGGGTGATCTGATGCTTGATGAACGGGGAATTGCCTATCGGGGGCTTTTGATTCGTCACTTGGTCATGCCCAACAAGGTGGCGGGCACAAAAGAGATCATGTCCTTTATCGCCCACAAATTATCTATCCATACATATGTAAATGTCATGGATCAATACCGTCCCCTCTACAGGGCACAGGAGTATCCAGAGATAGACCGACGGATCACCTACGGGGAATATGTTGAGGCGATAAGGATCGCTAAGGCAGAAGGGCTGTACAGGGGATTTTGATGGATATCGAAAGGTTATGGGAAGAGTTGTCGGAGTTAAAGGAGGGGGTTAAAAGGCTTTGGGAGGCAATTGGGAAGCTGGAAGGTGAAATCCTGCTCGGCGATACGCAACTCCAGCGGGCCATAAAGGCTCGGGGGATAAGGATCCATCGAAAAGACCCCACTGATGACCTCCTCTTTTCCCCTGAGGCCTCACCGCAAGAGAGGGATTCTTTCTATCAATTGCTGAGACACTACTCATTTCGTCTCTTCTTGCGGGACTTGATCAGCAAAAAGGAATCCTTTCGGGCAGAGGAGCTGTTAAGGTATTGTTCCCTCGAAGCTGTCCAAAAGTATATCTCTTTGCTCCTTAAGCTCAACATTATAGAGACAATAGGGGAAAGGACCTTTAGATTGTTGAAGAGGTCTATCTATAGTTTTGGTCCCACCTTAGAGTGGTTTATCGCTCAGATGTTTAAGAGGGAATTTGCCTCTCCTGCTTTTTATGGGGTTAAGTTCAGAGATACAACCAGTGGAGGCGATTATGATGTTATCTCCCTTTGGGAGGGGCATTTAGTATATGTTGAAATAAAATCCTCTCCCCCAAAAGGGATCGAAAGGGGCGAGATAGGGTCTTTTCTCGCTAGGATAACCGACCTTTTACCAGATATCGCCTTCCTCTTCAATGATACCCAACTACGTATGAAAGATAAACTCGTCCTCATGTTTGAGGAAGAGATATACGAACGCTATGGCACCAGTGGCAGAGATAGATTTCCCGTCGAGAGGCTTATGGATGAACTTTTTCATATCAATCATCGAATATATATAGTCAACAGCAGAAAAGATGTAATTGCAAATTTTAATCTCTGCCTAAGAGACTCCCTCCTTCATCAGAAGGCCACCTTCTTTCCTATCTTGCCCCTCCATTCAGGCCGATAGTAAGGTTACTTCACCGCCTCCTTCAGGCCTTTGCCCACCTTAAATTTTGGTATCTTAACGGCAGGGATGTTTATCTCCTCACCTGTGCGGGGATTCCTCCCCTTTCTGGCCGATCTATTTGACACATGGAAAGTTCCAAAACCCGGCAAAGTGATTTTATCTCCTGCCTTTAGGACCTCTATAATGGTGGCAGTGAAGGAATTGATAGCCCTTTCAGCCGCGGCCCTGGGTATCTTGGCCTCCTTAGCAACCTTATCGATAAGTTCAGATTTCTTCATCACACCCCCTCCTTTTATTGTATTGTGGCAGTCTTATCAACCCTAAAGATAACTGAACATCCGAAATTTATACTCTCATCACCTCCTTCGATTAAAAAATGAGCGGAAAATTTATAGCATAAAAGAGAGTACGTGACAAGGGGAAAAAGAGAAAGTGAAAAAATTCTCTTTTTTTGTCCCAGGAGTGATTTTTTTGGCCCAAATTAAACTTTTTGCTGGCTCTAGGGTCTAATTGAAAAAAACAAAGGGGTGATATGATGAAAAAAGGTATCTTTCTCATTGTATTGGTATGGATGTTATTTGCATTCCTCTGTCTTTTTGTGAGGGGGAGTTGGGCGATGTCCAGCAGGAAGGCTTGGGGGAAGCCGGCCATTCCTAAAGGTAGCCCTGTAAGCTATCAGATCTGGAGAGACCGCAGCGGTTGGCATATAAGGTGGACCAGCGCGATAAAGGTTCGCCACTTTAAAGGGAAGGTCTTCAGCCCAGATGGAGAGGTGGTGCTGATCCGTAAAGTGGATAAGGAGCGGGGGGATGTAATTCGGAAGAAGGGGGGTGTAGTTGTTTTTAATGCTTATACAAGGGGAGGATGGGATGGCTTCGACTTTGTCGTCTATGGTCGCCAGATAGTATTCGACCTTCAGATAGGTGGTCGCTACCTTCCCCAAAGGGTTTTTGTAGGGGCCAATGCCATAAACCCTTCTCGTCTGCCCTTCTGCATCTACAAAGCTTCCCCTCCCCGTGGCTACTATCGTCCTCCTAAGCCCCACCCAGGGGCTATTTGGATACCTGGACATTACGGACCAGGGGGGCGTTGGGTTCCTGGCCACTGGTTATAGTTGTATCCCTTTTCTTTTCCCAAATATTTCTGGCCTTAAATCAAGGGATTATGTTATACTTTTTTTTGTGAAGATATATTTGGATGTAGATGGGATACCCTATAGGGAGCTGGTTATAGAACGGGCGGCGAGTTACGGTGTGACCGTAGTCGCTGTAGCGGATTACAGCCATTGTATCTTACCCCAGCATGGGGTAGAAAGGGTTATGGTCGACGAAGGCAAGGATGCTACAGACTTTGCTATCTTAAATCGTGTGCAAAAGGGAGATTTGGTAATCACTCAAGATGTAGGACTAGCCTGCCTCGTCTTATCCAAGGGGGCAACAGCCATATCACCGCGGGGGCATGAGTTCACGGAAGGCTCCATAGGAGGGCGCCTTACTCTCCGCTGGCTCCATTGTAAGGTTAGGGAAGCTAGAGGTAGGTCAAAACGACCTAGACCCTTTTCCCAGAATGACCGTAGGAGGTTTCTCTCTTTGCTAGATAAAAAAATTACCGTCTTAAAAAGGAAACGGGGATGAAGATAGATGATTTTCCCGAGGAGATGAAAGACTATCTTCTGCCTTCTCACGTCGCCCAAATGGCCTATCAATGCATCGGGTGTGGGGAAAGTTATCCTCTAGATCGCTTTCTATACACCTGTCCACGATGTGGTGGTCTTCTGCGGATCATCGATCTTAACTTTGATGCCCTAAAGAGAATACCAGGTCTGCTTTGGCAGAAGATCTTCGATTATCGCAAGATGCTCAATCTCGATGGGCTCAAAGGGATCTTTCTCTTTCATGAGCTCATTCTCCCCATTGTTCCCCTTGCGGATGTGATCTACCTGGGGGAGGGGCATACTCCCATGGTGAAGGCCAATGAGGAGTTGAGTCGTTGGGTAGGGGTAGATTTCTACCTGAAATACGATGGCCTCAACCCTTCGGCCAGCTTTAAAGATCGAGGGATGGCTAGCGCCATCAGCTTCATCAATTACATGATTAAGGCTAAGGGGATAGAGAAACTGGTAGGAGTCTGTGCCTCCACAGGGGACACCTCCGCTGCCGCCGCCCTATACCTCAGCTATCTCTCCAAGGAAGTGGTGCATTCTGTAGTTCTCCTGCCGCGGGGGAAAGTGACCTCGGCTCAGTTATCTCAGCCCTTGGGCAGTGGCGCCACGGTAATTGAGATCCCAGGTGTCTTTGACGATTGCATGCGGATTGTGGAGAGACTGGCGGAGGAATATGAGGTATGTCTCCTCAATTCTAAGAATCCCGTCCGCATCCAAGGACAAAAGTCCTACTCCTATGAGGTGGCCCAACAACTGGACTTTAAAACTCGGGATCTGGTGGTGGTGGTCCCTATTGGGAATGCGGGAAATGTCACCGCCGTGATGGAGGGGTTTGTTGATCTTTATGACCTAGGGATCATTGAGGGACTTCCCATGATCTTGGGAATACAGAGTGTTCACGCTAACCCCATTGTGTTGTGGCGCCACAGTGGAGAATACAGGCCGGTGGAGGTGCGCCCAAGTGTGGCCCAGGCCGCCATGATAGGAAACCCGGTTTCTTTCCCCAAGGTCTCCCGGTTAGTGGAGGAATACTTTAAAGAGAGGTTCATGGCCATCCAGGTGACAGAGCAAGAAATCATTGAAGGTATGCTCATCACCAACCGTCATGGTCATGTGGTCTGCACTCAAGGGGGTGAGTCCATTGTAGGGTTGAAGAAGGGGGTGGAGATGGGATTAGTGAGATCTGATCACAAGGTGGTGGTGGACTCCACCTCTCATCAGTTGAAGTTTGCTGGATTTCAGCAAATGTACTTCGATGACTCCTTACCTGAGGAATACGAGATAAGGCCGCGGAAGGAGTTAAAGAATAGGCCTGTTCCTCTGGAGGCCTCTGCTGAAGCCATTGCTCAATATCTCGGCCTCGAGAAGAGAAAGGGTGATGAAGCTCGCAGAAATCGGTGAATTCGGCCTCATCAAAGTGATCAAAGGGATGGCCAAAAGAGGCACATCTGTAGTAGTGGGCATTGGAGATGATGTAGCGGTCCTCGAATCCTGTTCAGGAAAATTGCAGCTGGCTACCACTGATATCCTTATAC
>QMLM01000123.1 GCA_003646745.1 Deltaproteobacteria bacterium
GGTAATAGGCTGCCACTAACCCTGCTGGCCCTCCTCCAACGACTGCTACGTCAACCTCTAGATAGGCACTGAGCTTGCGCAGAAACCTCTCAATAATTGCCCGCGATATGATGATTTCATCTATTGCCATAAGATCAACACCCCTTTCAAATTAAAGGCCGTAAATTCCATTTCGGAAGATACGGCCTGTAATTTAATACTAGCCGCTTCCCTACGCTGGAATTACCCATACAGGTTCAAAGGGTCACCCCGTTTCCGGAGTTTCTCAGCCCTCGCGAGCTCCCCTAGCGATAGATATTCGATTTTTCATAGTTTATAATAAGCTTCCCTATGGCAAAAGTCAATGAAAAACTGCCCTCGAATCTTGACATTTCCATCCCCTTACATAATAATCGTTTTGAAAGGAATGAGGATGCTACGAAACAAGGAGATAATTCTGGGGGTCACAGGAGGGATCGCCGCTTATAAGGCGGTGGAACTTCTACGTGAGATGGTCAAAAGGGGGGCGAATGTCCATGTGGTGATGACCAAAAATGCTCAACAGTTCGTCTCTCCCCTCACCTTTGAGACCCTCTCGGGCAACCCTGTCCTGTGTGAGATGTTTCGCCTCTTTAGAGGTTCTAAGATCGGACATGTAACCTTGGCCGATATAGCCGACCTAATGGTAATCGCCCCCGCTACGGCGAATATCCTCGGAAAGATAGCTAACGGCATCGCTGATGACCTCCTCACTACTATGGTTATGGCCATGAAGGTCCCCGTGCTCTTCGCCCCCTCCATGAATGTGAATATGTGGCAGAGCAGCTTTGTACAAAATAACGTGGAGAGGCTCAAGGCCCATGGGTACCAGTTCATAGGTCCGGCAGAAGGAGATCTGGCCTGCGGGGGCGCGGGCAGGGGAAGATTGGCCGATATTGCCGAGATTATCGAAAAGATCGAGGATATCTTTACCAAAAAGGACCTCCAAGGCCAGCGCATCCTGGTCACGGCCGGCCCCACTTTAGAGGCTATCGACCCGATCAGGTACATCACCAACCGCTCCACCGGGAAGATGGGATTCGCCTTGGCGAAGATGGCACGCAGGAGGGGGGCGGAGGTAACCTTGATCACCGGCCCTAACTACCTCTCTCTGCCTAGAAGGGATATCCAGCAAATATCGGTTCACTCTGCCCAGCAGATGCGTGATGTCGTGATGGAATACTATGAAGATTGCCATATTGTCATTATGGCGGCGGCTGTAGCAGATTTCCGCCCCCAAAATACCCTTCAAGAAAAGATTAAAAAGACAAATGGTACCTATATACTAAAATTGGAGAAAAATCCTGATATCCTAAAAGAGTTAGGAGAAAAAAAGGGGGAGCATATCCTGGTGGGTTTTGCTGCCGAGACTAGTGAGCTCATGGAAAATGCCGGACAAAAATTAAAGGAAAAAAACCTCGACATCATCGTGGCCAATGACGTCACCCAGCCTGGGGCAGGTTTTGGCACAGATACAAATATTGTCAAGATCTTAGATGTCCGTGGAAGGGTAAGAAAACTCCCCCTTTTGAGCAAAGACGAGGTGGCTAATATAATCCTCGATCAAGTAGTAAAATTAGTTAGGAAAAAACAACGGAATTTGCCCTGGCCTCGCAACTGGTGAGCCAAATCAGGCTGTTCCCCACATTATTTCAGTCTCCGCCAACTCCCTCTTAAGCTTCTTAAGGGCTTCTCCTTCGATCTGCCTCACACGCTCACGTGAGATATGAAATTTATCACCTAATTCCTGCAAAGTCATGGGGTCATCGGCCATAATCCGGTGGCGGATAATAAACCTCTCCCTCTCATTCAGCTTGCCCAAGGCCTCCTCCACCCTATCCCTGAGGGCCTCATCTTCTTCCCTGTCACCTAATATCTCCTCCTGATCGGGGGAGAGATCGGGCAGCAGTTCCATAAAGGTTACCTCCTGATCAGATTCTAACCTAGCGTCCAGGGAGAGGTCCCGTGCGGCAAACCTTTCTTGCATCTGTTCAATGTCTGAACAGCGCACGTTAAGCTTTTGGGCCAACTCCAAAAGCTTTTCCTCTTTATGCTCCTCATCAGCTAGTCCCTTGATCTTGCCCATCTTATAGAAAAGCTTCTTCTGAATTTGAGTGGTCCCAACTTTTACCAAGCTCCAAGACCTAATGATGAAGTTTTGGATATACGCCCTAATCCACCAAATGGCGTAAGAGATAAACCTGTACCCCTTGTAAGGGTTAAATCTCTTCAAGGCCACCATCAGACCGATATTCCCTTCCTGAATCAAATCCAAGAGCTTTATCCCATACCCTCGGTACTCCAAGGCTACCTTGACCACAAACCTGAGATTGGAAGTAATGAGCTTATGGGCGGCCTCAACATCATTCTCCTCCTTATATTTCACCGCTAGCTCAAACTCCTCCTCCGGAGTTAAGATGGGATACTGACTAATTTGGGCCAGGTAATGACTGAGATTATCACTTAATACAGGCAATTTTTCATTCATAACAAACCTCTCAAATTATTAGCACTCATTTTAATTGAGTGCTAATAAAAATAGTGATATTTAGGATTCTTGTCAAACTCAAAAAGCTCCATTTTTAAGGGATCAAAAAAAGATATGACGTTTTTTCTTCGATATTTGTGTGAAAATCAAAATAAACCTTTCTTTTTGGCCAAAAAAATGGTAATCGCTTCCTCGTGGTGTTGAAGTTAGTCTCAGTTGCAGCGTATTTTATTGTCTTAAAAGGACCAATAACGAGCAAGGGGAAAGGGGGGAGTGGTACCCTCCCACCTCATCTTCCCCTTGGGTAGGCTGCGATAACCAGTATCTCCGTATTTTCCTTCGTGTGGTTTTCTAAGGAATGGAGGGTCCCTGCAGGGATCCAAATTGCGTCTCCCCCCTTGACCTCCTCTCTATCCCGATCCACTTGCATGATTCCCATCCCTTTGAGGATGAAGTAGATCTCCTCCACTGGATCAACGTGCGCTTCTATCACATTGCCGGGGGGAAGAACGGCGTAGGCAAGGAACTCTATCCCCTCGAGGAAGCTGCTGGTCATAACCATCCTGGCCATCGCTCCACCATGGGCAATGTAGGTCGTTCGCAAGACCGCCGGATCGTTTATATTTCTGACTATCATCCCCACTCTACCTCACCAACATCAGCGATGTAACAACGGCCTTCTCCCTCCTGCCTACAGCCCTAAAGGATCACAAAATCCTCCGAATTGTCTTAGAAAGTGCTAACACATGCACTAAAGGAAGTCAAGAACCCCATTTCCTTGCCTCTAACCATGCTTTTGTAGTAAAATATATTTAAATCAAAAAGGAGACCTCTCCGCATCAAATGAGCAAGGGGATAATTTGTTTGTTTTTGGCCTTGATCCTTTTGACTACCAGCTGCAGCCAGCTGAGAGGCCTTGGTGTCAGAGCAGGCGAGACTGCGATGGAGGAAGTGGAATCACCACCTCCTGAGGCCCTATACCATTATCTAGTAGCTAGGACCAAGGTGAAGGAGGGTAACTTAGAAGGTGCCATTGAGGAATATAAGAAAGTCATTTCCTTAGATTCACGTTCTCCTTTGCTGTATACAGAGATCGCCTCCCTCTATCTCGGCAAGGGGCGCACGGATGAGGTGATGGCTGCGTGTCGGGAAGCCCTAGTTCTGGACCCCAATTACCTCCCCGCCCACTATCTGTTGGGAGGGGTATATTCCGCCATGGGCAGGCGTGAAGAGGCGCTGAAGGAGTATCAGCGGGTCTTAAAGATCGACCCTAATCATCTTAAGGCCTACCTGATGATTAGCTCACTGTACGCAGAAATGCGGGATTATGAACGTGCAGTGGATACCCTGCACCAACTCTTGAAAAAAAAGCCCAACTATCTGATGGGTCTTTATTACCTAGCCAGGATCTATGCCGAGATGAAACTCTACGATCAGGCCCTGAAACATTATCGAGAGGTCCTGCGCATCCACCCTCACCTCGAAGCAGCACTTATGGATATGGGAACCGTTTATGAACTTAAGGGGGATAGAAAGCAGGCTATGGAGATGTATAAAAAGGTCCTGAGGTTTTATCCCCTCAACTTCCAGGCCCGGGAGCGGCTGGGGCAGCTTTTACTCAAAGAGGATCGCTTGCAGGAAGCCCTAGATCAGTACCATATCCTCAGGGATCTCGATTCGGAAAACCTGAATGTCCGGGTGAAGATGGGGCTGATCCTTTTTCAGCAGGAGAAGTATGAGGAGGCAGCAAGGGAATTCCGCTTCGTATTGGCCGCTCGTCCTCACAACAGCGATGTTCGGTATTACCTCGGGATGACCCTCCACCAGATGGGCAACTCCCAGGCGGCCTTGGCAGAGTTAAAAAAGGTCCCACCTCAGGGGAGATTTTTCCCCGAGGCCATCCGATATATAGCCTTCATACTTCAAAAGGAAGGACGGACCGAGGAGGCCTTGACGGTGGTAGAGAGGGCCATCAAGGCCAAACCAAAAGATCTGAAGCTGCGCCTCGCCCTCGCTTTTCTCTATGAGGACTTAGCTCGATACCCCGAGGCAGTCAAAACCCTGCAGTGGATATTGGCCAAAGAACCCACCAATACCGAGGCCCTCTTCCGGCTGGGTGTGGTATATGACAAGATGGGTAAGATCGAAGAGACCATCCGCTGCATGCAAACAGTGGTGGAACTCGACCCCAAAAATGCCGATGCCCTCAATTACCTAGGTTATACCTATGCCGAGAGGGGAATAAAGCTAGATGAAGCTGAGGGACTTATCAAAAGGGCCTTGGAACTAAAGCCCGATGATGGCTATATTACGGATAGCCTTGGATGGGTGTATTATAAAAAAGGAAACTATGCTACGGCGGTAAAGTGGTTGGAAAAGGCCCATCGCCTGGTTCCGGAAGATCCCATCATCACCGAACACTTGGGTGATGGTTATCTCAAGTTGAATAAAAAGAAAGAGGCCTTGCGTATGTATCAACGCGCCTTGGAGCTGAAACCTAAAAAGGAACAAGAAGCTATATTACGTAAAAAAATCGAAGAGTTGAAAAGGGAAGATAGCTCTTACTGAGGAATATATTATGGGACTTTTGGTGACCTTTGAGGGGATAGAGGGCAGTGGTAAAAGCACTCAGATAGGGTTGACGAGGGAATTTCTGGAAGGAGGAGGATATCCCTATCTGGTTACTAAAGAACCCGGAGGGGCTCCCCTTGGAGAGGAGATCAAAAGGCTTGTCCTTGACGGGGGGCATCTGAGGATTGACCCCCTGGCTGAACTCTTTCTCTTTGGGGCTGACCGAGCCCAACATGTGGCAGAGGTCCTCAGGCCTGCCCTGCAGGAAGGAAAAGTAGTGTTGTGCGACAGGTTTACTGATGCTACAGTCGCCTACCCAGGATATGGCAGGGGGGTGGATATCGCGTTTATCGAAGAAATAAAC
>QMLM01000124.1 GCA_003646745.1 Deltaproteobacteria bacterium
CAATCAATTGGACGTAAAAGACCTCTATGAAATTTTGAAAAATCCCAACAGCCCTATTATTACAAGCAAAAAGAAGGACTTCCGCTCCTACGGCATCGACCTTCAGTTTGAGGACGAGGCCCTTTGGAAAATGGCGCAAATGGCCTATCAAGAGCGAACTGGGGCTAGGGGATTGATCAGTGCCATCGAAAAGGTCCTCTTGAAGTTTGAGAGAAAACTCCCCTCCACAGATATCAAGGAACTGGTAGTGACCAAGGAAATGGTTGAGGACCCCGAAGGAGAACTCCAAAAGATCCTGAAAGATCCCCACAGCAAAGAGAGGCTTGAGCGGTATAGGAAGTTGGTAGCCCAAGAGAGAGAGGAGATGAAAGCATATATAAAGGCCCGCAAGACAGAATTTTTGAGCCGATATGGGGCCATATTTACCGAAAGCCGTTTAGACCTCGTCGTGGATAGGGTGATAAAGAAGGAAATGGATGTAAACTCTGCCTTCGAGGAGGTCCTGTCCACCTATTACCAGATCAGGGGGTTTGAAAAATCCTTTTTCGAGAGGCATGGCATCGAGATCAATCTAAGAGATGAAGCCATGGACATTCTGCTAACTTGGATATTAAGGGATGGGAGAGAGATCAAAGAAATACTTTCTACATTGGACAGCCTCTTTGAACCGGCCCTGAAATTAATCAGGGATAAAGCGGGGGTAAATTCCTTCTCCATCTCTAAAGAGGGAGTAGAAAACCCCGAGTCTTACTTAAACAGATTGATAAAAGACGTATACCGCAAGATCTATAAGGATATAAGCGAGAAAAGGCAATGAAAGACTATTATAAGATCTTGGGAGTAAGTAAGAACGCGACTCTAGAAGAGATCAAAAAGGCCTATCGCCAATTGGCCCTAAAGTATCATCCGGATAGAAACAAGGGAAATAAGGAGGCCGAGGAAAGATTTAAAGAGATCAATGAGGCCTATGCTGTGCTAAGCGACCCGGAAAAGAGGCGTCAATACGATACCTTTGGGGCCGAGGGATTTCACCAGAGGTTCTCTCGAGAGGACATCTTCCGGGGTTTCGATATAGGAGACATCTTAAAGGATCTCGGCTTTAGCACCTCGGATATCTTCACTACCCTATTTGGAGGAGGTAAAAAGAGGGGATTCAGGTATACCACCTTTACCAGTCCCTTTGGTCGCTACAGCACTGGAGATGAGGGATTTGACTTCGTTGATTATTTTACCCGAGGTGGCGCTGGACCTTCTAAAGGGAGGGATATGATCTATGATCTCACCATTACCTTGGAGGAGGCGGCTAAAGGGACTGAAAAGGTGATCTCTATCCGCAGAGATGGGAAGATAGAACAACTCGCGATAAAGATCCCCCCTGGGATCGATACAGGGAAAAAGCTCAGGGTACCAGGCAAGGGAGAAAGAGGGACAGGAGGCGGACCACCTGGCGACCTATATGTACGGGTACAAGTACAGGATCATCCTCTATTTCACAGAGAAGGGGACGATATTCATATAGAGCGTGAGATAAACTTCAGTGAGGCAGTGTTGGGAACTACTATTGAGGTACCTACCCTCAATGGCATCAAAAAGGTGAAGATTCCCCCCGGTACCTCGGGTAACAAAAAACTAAGGCTAAAGGGGGAGGGGATCCCACACCTCAAGGGGGGAGGAAGAGGTGATGCCTATGTACGGATATCCATCAGGGTCCCCAAAAAATTGACCTCTAAGCAGAGGGAATTGATTGAGGCCCTCTCCAAAGAGGGCATCTAATTAGATGAGGGAAGAAAGGGGAGATCCCTTAAACCCCGCTATTTCGAAAACAGTTTCCTGAAATAGGGATTTTAAGGGCCTAAAGGGTGATGAACTCCTTCTTTACCATGAATTATTTTCATGGTAAATAAAGGGGTATCTTTTTTCTTCCAACTATGAGATAATTTGGCCCTGGCAAGATAAATTGTGAAAGGAAAAAGCGAATGGTCAAGATGAGAATATTGGGGTTGATTTTTGACCCCAATCTCAACACTACGGTGATAGTTCTGCTCGATCCGCAGCAGGAAAGGGTGTTACCGATATGGATTGGAAGTATGGAGGGAAACGCCATTGCTCTGGGTATGGAAAAGGTAGCTACTCCCCGCCCCATGACCCATGATTTGATGAAAAACATATTGAAGGAATTCCACGTTCAGGTAATAAAGGTGGTGGTCACCGAACTCAAAGACGATACTTTCTATGCCGTAATTCACCTAGTAGTGGAGGGTAAAGAGCTAGAGATCGACTCCCGTCCAAGTGATGCTATTGCACTGGCCGTAAGGGTAGAGGCCCCTATATTTTGTACCGAGAAGGTCTTGGAGGAAGCAGCCGATCTGGGTCTCCTTAAGCAGCGAAGTGACCTCGATAACTCTGAGGATCTGAAAAAGTGGTTGGAGAGCCTTAACCCAGATGATTTCGGCAAGTATAAGATGTAACTCACTCAAGTTGCTTGCCCTTACCTCTATTTGCACCCCCCAATGATGATATGCCTCAAGGCAATGGCGGGAGGGATTCAGTTTTAACCACCTTAAGCAGCTTGGCCTCCTGGGGGGTGAGGTCGAGGATGTGCTGTAGTATTAAGGCAGGCCTAACCCCTCCTTTTATCTTTATCCCTATCTCTATCAATATTTCACCATTGAAAAGATCTTTCAAGGAGGGAACCTCAACATGGGTAGGGACCGAAGGGGAATAAGAGTCTATATGGATCAACTGTAGTTTCTCGATGTAGGGGAGGGCATTTACCTCCTTCGTCTTTTTTTTCTTCTGCTGGATGATGGTAAGATCTTTCCTTTTAAGGGCCCTTTGCAACTTCTCCTTCAGTTCTCCCTCAGGGATTATTCTGTCCAATTTCTCCAAGGAGATAAGAAAGCGATCGACCTCGAAGAGATTGGGCAGCGGCTTCCCTTTCAGGGTCATCTCATGGGCATCAACGATCCGCAACCCAAGGGGAAGTTCTCTGTTTAACCTCTCTTTAAATTCCTCTGCCCTCATATAGCGGGCTAGCTCTAGGTCCATATATTCTGCTAGGCTCTCCGTCCCCAGGGGTAATGGATTGGTAAAAGATATCTTGGGCAACGGGTGAAAACCTTCAGAGAACTTCATAGGGATGCCGGCCCGACGGGCTGCCCTCACAAAGACTTCGATCATCTCCAGATGGCCCAATAACCTGGCCTCTCCCACCTTTACAAATTGAGAACGGATCTTCTTCACCCACGGCCTTCTGCGCACCACCTCTCGGAAGGGCTCGGATGTGGAGGGAAGAGAGGGGATAGTTTCAGCCATTACCATTTTTATCTCGTCTTTACAGGCGCCACATTGGAGGCACTGCCCCGCACGACAATCAGGGGTGACCACCCCTCTGCTGGCCCTTTCCCGTTCATCCCTTAAAAAATCCTCCTTTACTCCACAGCAGAGATGAGCCCATGGGAGGACTTCTGAAAGTTCCCTCCTTCGATAGGTATAGAAGGCGGGGTCAATCCCGGCATCGGCGAAGGCCTCCTCCCATTCACGCCACTTAAGGTGCTCTGTCCAGCCATCAAACTTGCAACCTCGCCGATGTGCCCTCAGCAGGACTTCCCCCAGTCGTCTATCTCCCCTGGAGAACACACCCTCTAAAAAGCTCATCCTGGCATCGTGCCACTTCAGTCGTATCCCCCTCCCTCTGAGCCACTCCTTGAAGTAGGTTTGCCTCTCCTCAACCTCCTCGATCGGCAACTGGGGTTCCCATTGAAAGGGGGTATGGGGTTTGGGTACAAAGGTAGAGATACTTACATTGACCCCTGCGCTTCTTTTGATTCGGCACCCCTGACGAAAGACCTTCTGGGAGAGGTCAACTATTCCCCGAAGGTCTTCCTCCTCCTCCGAGGGAAGTCCCACCATGAAGTAGAGCTTTACCAGATTCCAACCCGCAGCAAAGACTTGGGCTACTGTTTCCAACAGTTCCCCCTCATCTGTAACCTTGTTGATGACCCTCTGCAACCTCTCGGTGGCCGCCTCAGGAGCCAAGGTAAATCCAGTCTTGCGCACCCTCTTTATCTCCTCGATGAGCTCTTTAGTAAGGGTTCCAACTCGCAAAGAAGGCAACGAGATGGCCACCTTCTCCCTCTCATATCTGCGCATAAGGGACTGCAACAGAGGATAAATACAACTGTAATCTCCCGCACTCAAGGACAGGAGAGAGACCTCATCATAACCTGTTCTTTTCAAAGACCTATCGATAATTTCTAAAAGAACCTGGGGATCCCTTTCCCTTACAGGCCGGTAGATATAGCCCGCTTGGCAAAACCTGCATCCTCTAGTACACCCCCTAGTTATCTCCACGCTCAACCTGTCATGGACTACTCTCATGAAGGGGACAATGGGGGCTAAGGGATAAAAGGCTTCATTGAGATCAACGACGGTCCTCTTGTTTACCTGCTGGTAACCCTGCAGGAGGGGTTCTACCTTGCTGATAGTACCATTTGTGCCGTAGCTTATCCGAAAGAAAGATGGCACGTAAACCCCTTCGATGGAGGCCAGCTCCCTCAACAAGGTGTCTTTATCTGTCCGGCTCTGCCTCCACCGCATTATCAAGTCCGTTACTTCTAATATTACTTCCTCCCCTTCCCCCAGGATAAAGGCGTCGAAAAAGTCCGCTAAGGGCTCAGGGTTGAGGGTGCACGGTCCCCCTGCAATGACCAATGGCATATCTTCCCCTCTTTCCCTTGCCAGCATTGGGATATGGGCGAGCTCCAGGATATTCAGGACATTGGTGTAGCAGAGCTCATATTGGAGGGAAAAACCTATTACATCGAACTCCCTCAGCGGGGTATGAGACTCCAACGTGAAAAGGGGAACCCCCCAGCAACGGATTAACTCCTCCATATCGAACCAAGGGCTAAAGACCCTTTCGCACACAATGCCTTCCTGGACATTAAGCAATCCGTACAGAATCTGCATCCCAACATGGGACATTCCTATCTCGTAGGCATCAGGGAAAACAAGAGCGAAACGCAATTTAGCTTGATGTATGTCTTTGCGGCAGGAGTTCACCTCACCTCCCAGATACCTAGAAGGCCTGTTCACCAGAGGTAAAAAATCCCTTCTCATTTCATCCCCCTTTTCAAACATGATATATGTAGCTGTGCCCATTGTCAACGCAACCTCTACAGCGAGATTTGGCAGTTGGAGCAAATTAAAGCAAATTTAACCCTTGACAAATGACAAGAGAGCATTTATATATTGCGATATAAAAATATATAAATAAAAAAATACATTGAAGGAGGTGCTTTCCAATGACTGTGAGGAATCTGTGTCAGGTGGGAGACTCTGAATTCGAACACG
>QMLM01000125.1 GCA_003646745.1 Deltaproteobacteria bacterium
CTGGAGGGATGGGTTTTGCAGCAGAAGGTAATAAGATTGGTGCAGGAAAGTCTTAAGGTGAAGGAAAGGTTTTTCCGGGAAAATTTGGATGCCATAACGGAGGTAGCTCATCTCATAGCAAAGGTCCTTCGCCGAGGTAACAAAATCCTTATCTTCGGCAATGGTGGAAGCGCCGCCGATGCCCAACATATAGCTGCGGAGTTCGTTAACCGTTACCTCATAGACAGGGCACCTCTGCCGGCTATCGCCTTAACTACTGATACCTCCATTTTAACCAGCATAAGCAACGATGCGGACTTCTCCCTCGTATTCGCCCGTCAAATAGAGGCCTTAGGGCGCAAGGATGATATTGCTTGGGGGATCAGCACTAGTGGAAAATCGCCCAATGTGATTAAAGGATTACGCAAGGCGAAAGAGATGGAGATGGTGACCATTGCCTTCACCGGGCAGGATGGAGGGGAGGTATTGAGGATAGCGGATTATGGATTAAATGTTGACTCCCCCAGTATCCCCCGAATTCAGGAGACACATATAACCTTGGGTCACATAATATGTGAATTGGTAGAGGAAGAGCTTTTCCACTCAGGGAGATGGGGATGAAAAGGGGATATGATCAGCGCCCATTGGATTTTAAAGGGATAAGGACCTATTCCTTGAGGGAAAGGAAGAGTAAAGTGGATGTGGAACTGTTTGCCTCGCCGTTGCGTCCTGGCTCTTCTCTTAAGGACTTTATCGACTCCCTTCCCAACCTTTTGGCTGCCAAAGACTTCAAGGAGGTGGTCACCCGCATTATTTCGGCCGTCCAAGGCGGGAAAATGGTCCTCCTCGGGATGGGAGCTCATCCCATCAAGGTAGGGTTGAACACCATCATTATAGATCTGATGGAGAGGGGGGTCATTAAGGGAGTTGCCATGAATGGCGCTGGTATCATCCACGATGTGGAGATTGCCATGATAGGGGCGACCTCCGAGGAGGTGGAGGAAGGACTAGAGGTGGGGCTGTTTGGATCGGCCAAGGAGACAGCAGAATTCATCAATGCCGCACTGAAAGATGGCCATCAGGAAGGGGTGGGGGTAGGAAGGGCCATAGGCAGAGCCATCCAGAAGAGTAACCTTCCCTATTTGGGGATGAGCATTTGTGCCGCCGCCTTTAGATTAAACATCCCTCTTACCGTGCATATTGCCATCGGCACAGATGTGGTGCATATTCATCCCTCCACAGATGGCTCCATACTTGGCGAGTTGACATATCGTGATTTTCGGCTTTTTGCTTCCTTGGTTGCCTCTTTAGAAGGGGGGGTGTACATTAATTTGGGATCAGCGGTAATACTGCCCGAGGTATTTCTGAAGGCCTTGAGTGCAGCGAGGAATTTAGGATATAAAGTCGAGGATTTCGCCACCTTGAATATGGACTTCATTCAACACTACCGCCCCCTGCAAAATGTGGTTCGCAGACCCACCTCTAAAGGGGGAAAGGGGGTTTTTCTAACCGGTCACCATGAGATCATGTTTCCTCTATTGGCTGCTGCCGTATTGGATGGTTTGGGGAGCAAAAGCTAAAATCTTCTTTTCCCCCTTGACAGGGTTAGAGGGGGGATATATATATTATTATTCAAATATATTAATTAAAGAGGTGGTATGGAGCTGAGAGATTTTGCAAAAGAGGCCGATTTGCTGAAGACTTTGGGACATCCTATACGTTTGAATATCCTGAACGTTCTTCTGGGAGAAGATGCTTGTGTGAAGAATATTTGGGGGTGTCTCGAGATTCCCCAAGCTACGGTTTCCCAACACTTGGCGATCCTCAAGAGCAAAGGGATAGTAATGGCTCAGCGGGAAGGGGTGATGGTGCGCTATTCGGTAACAGACCCTAGGGTGAGAAGGATCATCGAAGCCTTGAAGGAGGAAGACCATTGAAGGAACTCGGTTGGTTGATATTGGTGGTGGCCGGATGGCTCATCTTGAACAAATATCTCCTTCCTAAAATAGGGGTTGACACCTGATTGAGTCAGAGCTGCCGGGTCGAGGATCGATCCAAAAGGGACCGGAAATAAGAAGAAGGTCTTTCGGTAAAGGGGAGAAGAGGGTAGGCGTTTGGCGTAGGGAACTGCATATCTAAGAGATTGGAAGATTAGCAGAATTTAGCCAGAAGCGGGCTTTTGAATGGAGTATTCAATACCAAATTAAAAAAGACGGAGGGGGAAGAGAAAGATGCCTCTATATGAGTATCGCTGCAGGGCGTGCGGACATAATTTTGAGACATTAAGAGGGCTTCAAGAAAGAGATGAAGAGGTGGTTTGTCCCAAATGCGGCCAGAAGAAGGCGGAAAGGCTCCTTTCCGCCTTTAGCTCAGTGAAGGGAGGTTCGTCAAGTTCAAGTTTTAGCTCATGTGGCACAGGAGGATTTACCTGAGCCTAACAGTTAAGGCGATGGTCTATCGCCAATCATAATTTGAGGAGAATTAAAAGATGGCGGAGGACTTGATTATACTTTCCGACGATAATTTCGATGCGGAGATCGGGAATTCAGAGCTTCCCTTTTTGGTAGATTTCTGGGCAGCTTGGTGCGCCCCTTGTCATATGATTGCCCCTGCTGTAGAAGAGCTGGCGCGAGAGTATCGGGGGAGAGTGAAGTTCGGAAAGATGAACGTAGATGAAAACCCCCTCACTCCGGGGAGGTTTGGGATTAGAAGTATCCCCACCTTGCTTCTGTTCAAGGATGGGCAGGTAATCGATAAAGTCATTGGGGCTGTCCCCAAAGAGGCCCTTGAGAACCTCATCAAAAAGGCCCTCTGATGGTTGAACAAGTCCCCCTGTTCATTTCCTTTTTGGCAGGGGTGTTGAGTTTTCTATCTCCGTGTGTCCTGCCCCTGATTCCGGCATATATCTCTTTTATTACGGGCCTTTCCGTAGCTGAGATGACCTCCCCAGAAGTAGTGCAGAGGGATATAGGAAGGTTAAGGGGGATCTTGGCCCAGTCTTTGCTATTTGTAAGCGGGTTTTCCCTCATCTTTGTGCTCATGGGGGCTTCCGCCACCTACCTGGGTGGACTCATTGCTACCTACCACCACATTCTGCGCATTGGTGGGGGGATAGTGGTCGTGGCATTCGGCTTGCACATGATGGGTGTATTTAACCTAAAGTTCCTCCAATATGAACGCAGGACTCATTTGGAGCGCAAGCCCGCCCATTTTTTTGGTGCTGCAGTGGTAGGAGCGGCTTTTGCCTTGGGGTGGACCCCCTGTATCGGTCCTATCTTGGGTTCCATACTTACTTATGCAAGCACCCAGAAGACAGTGACCAAAGGGATCCTCCTGCTTTCCCTTTACTCCCTGGGAATGGCCATCCCCTTTTTGGCTTCAAGCCTGGCGATAGGGGGCTTTTTGCGTATTTTTTCCAGGATAAAGAATTACTTCCGCGTTATTTCTTTTGTAAGCGGTGGTATATTGATCGTAGTAGGGATATTGATCTTGACCGGCAACCTTCAGCGCTGGATATGAAATTTAATTATAGGTATCTCATCATCATTTTTGCTTTATTGTTTTTGTCCTGTGAGCTTGGCTTTGCGGGTTCTTTCCCGTATCACGTTGTCTGGAGAGACTATGAAGAGGGGGTAAAATTCGCCAGAGAGACAAAGAAACCCCTTATGATCGCCTTCTTCAGCGAACGTTGTCGATATTGTAAGCTCATGGATAAGGTCACCTTTAACGATTTAGAAGTAGCCAAGGCCCTGAACGAAAAATTTGTTTCCGTAAAGGTAGACATTGGGCAGCATGGTGACCTCGCCCGTTTGTATATGGTCAGCGCTTTACCCACTATATGGTTCCTCACCTCTGAGGGCGAAGGGATTGGGCGAATCTTCGGTTACCATCCCCCTCGTGCCTTTCTACCAGTGTTAGAATATATCGGGGATGGTTACTATAAAAAGATGGTCTTTGAGGATTTTATGCGTACGAGGGGGAAGGGGAAAAGGTGATAGATTATTTCGACTTGACTCCCAACTTTTTTAACCTTAGTGTTGCCAAATTCGCCCACGGGGTCGCAGGGGAAAGTTTTAGGGCATCTCGGTAAAAGGTGGATGCCTTTGTCGCATTGCCCAATTTTTCCCAACACATTCCCATTTGCAACAGGACATAAGGCTTAAGCCACCCCTGTTCCAAAGACAGGACTTGTTGAAAGCAATCTATTGCCTTCTGATATTTTCCCTTGGCCAAATAGGAGTTCCCCATGGCGTTGAAGGCAATGGCCCGCAAGAAGGCCTCCGAGGAACTTTTCGTAAAGCGCTCAAAGTCTGCAATGGCCCGATCGTAATCTCTCCGCAGCATATAGCACCTTCCCCGATATAGGAGGGCCATCTTTGCGGCCCTGGTCCGCGGGTGGTCCTTTATTACCCTTGTGAAGACCTGAAGGGCTTCTTTAGTTTTTTCCTCCTGATGGTAAAGGGTTATTCCTCTCCCCAGCAGGGCGAAGGCCCTTTCCTCGCTGATCGTCATATGCTGTCGCCAGAGGATGAGGGCCAAGATAATTACCCCCACTAGAAGGAAACCCAACCCTATGTATTTTAAGTGGACCAAGGCATAGTTCATAGCCCTAGATCCCCAGGTAATGAATTCGTCGGGTTCTTTAAGTTTCTTTTTCGGAATTTTCCTCTTGGCAACCATTTGTTTTCTCCCTATCTAGCCATTTCTTATATCCTTTTAGTCTCCCCTTGTCAACTCTTCGCCATCTTGACATCCTCCATTATTTCCCTTAGCCTTGGGGTGGTCCATGAGGCAGATGGTGGGTAAAGAGAGGATAAGAGAGGTATTGCGAAAGAAGGACTTGGAGGGGATACTCATCTTCAGCGCCGAAAACATCCGTTATCTCACCGGCTTTACTGGTACTGAAGGATTCCTTTTGGCAGTGGGTGATGAGAACATCCTTATGGTAGATGGCAGATACATCATCCAGGCCCAAGAAGAGGCGAAGGAATGCCGCATCTTGTTGTTGGAGAAGGGGATAGAAGGGGTAGCGGCTTATATCTCATCGTTGGGATTGAAGCAGGTGGGGTTTGAGGCAGAGGGGGTCTCCGTAGCTCTTTTTGATAAATTGCGGCACAGGATGAGGGAGGTAGAGTTGGTCCCTGTGGGGGAAGAACTAGAGAGGTTGCGAGGAGTAAAGACAAAAGAGGAGATTTTCTGGATAAAGGGAGCCATCAAAATAGCTGAAGGGGCCTGGGAGAAAATCTTGGAGATGGTTAAACCAGGTACAAGAGAGGATGAGCTAGCCTTGGAGTTTGAATATATGATGAAGAAG
>QMLM01000126.1 GCA_003646745.1 Deltaproteobacteria bacterium
GCTTCCTTAAAGGACCTCTTTGCCCGACGCAGGTCACCGGCAATCCGCCACACTCCCCCCATGGCCCACAAGACAAAGGCCTCCCCCTCAGGGTCGTCCCAATCCTGATAGATGCCTCGGGCCTGCTCCAAGTACCTTTTGGCCTCCTGCACATCAGCCGCCCCCCTCATGCTAAGTCCCAATCCCACCAGGCTGTCAGCTACTTCCAGCTCGTCATCTCCCTGTTTTGCTATGGAAAGGGCTTGGTGAAAGTGTTCCTTGGCGGCACTAAAATCCCCTATCATCCGCAGACAGTCACCAATCTTCTGGTGGCATCTCAACCGCTCCGAGATTGCCTCTTTAGGGTAGTAACTCAAAGCATTTCGATATGCCTCCAGGGCCTCGGCAAAGCGGCACCTCAGCCTCGCTTGTTCACCTTTTTGGAAATACTCATCCCCTTGTTCTCTGCTCATCTCTAAACCCTTCCAAAAGGGAGGCTGGGGGGCGGCGCATGTGATTGGAGAATTCCATAAGCTGCCGCACATATTGTACCTTCTTCTCCTCCACCCCTAAGGAATTAACTATCTCCTCTGCGGCTAGACCACCTTCCAGCAATAGGAGGATTTTGTCCAATAAAGGATATGGAAGACCTATGATGAATTCATCGCTTAGACCTGGGGCCAAATCGGGATTGGGCACCCTCTGGGTGATCTCAGCAGGGACCCTCAGATAAGAGGCCAATTCCTTCACTTGGGTCTTATATAGATGCAAGATGGGCATGAGATCAGCTGCCCCGTCACCATATTTGGCGAAGAGCCCTACAGACCATTCAGTGCGATTGGAGGTACCCAGGACAAGGAGGTTTCTCGCCTCGGCATACAGGTACAATACAAGCATCCTTAGGCGGGTCTTGGCCCGCAGAAAGGCAACTCCTGTGTTAAGCTCCTTTTCTCGGGAACCCTTTAGGCTCGCCGCAAAGGGCTTCTCTCCTAGGGCATGAGCAAGGGCCTCCTGGCGTCTCTTTACAAATCGCTCTTGAATAGTGCGAGGAAGAAAAAAGGGGGAGGGGACTAGACGATAAACCCCTAACCTCTTCAGGGCGGCAGTAAGCTTTACTATCTCATACCGTATTCTAAGTCCTTTGGCCAGACCCTTGGCGTAACCGACGCTCGCAGGATCGGTGTCCCTCTCGGGCATGAGCAGCCCCCAAACCCTATCCCTCCCTAAGGCCCTAGTGGCCAAAGTGGCCACTAGGGCAGAATCTACACCTCCGCTCAATCCTACCACTGCTCCATCTTTACCTGCACCCTCCACCTCCCTGCGAATAAATTCTTCGATCTCCTGGGCGATCTTCAAGGGATCGATTTTTAGGTCCAACATCATGGATGAATCCTTATGAAGATGTTGAGAGAATTTCTTGTGGATCTACTCTAAGGGCGTGGGGCTTTGCCCCAATTAGGGAACTCCCTCATTTTTAAAGGCATAGTAGTCTAATTGACCTAATATTGCAAGGGATTACTATGCACAAAGGGGCTTTAGGAGAGGCAAAATTGACAAGGTGAAACAATGGATGTACATTTAATAAAAGGTAATAAAAGGAGATGAGTGGGTGAGCAAAGGTCTTCTAAAGGATACAAAAAGGGCGGTAAAAGAGTTCTTAAAAGATGGCAGGGAGGAGACCCTCGAAGCCGTGGTGAAGAACTACTACCTGCTAACCGAAGAGGACAAGCTTGATCTGTTCGCCATGATCTCAGAGTATGGTTTTTCCTACAGAGACTTCAAGAAGATAGTAAATTCACTCATGGAGGTTAAAGGCACCCAATGGCAACAGACGCTAAGGGCCATAAGGGATGAACTTATCTCACCACGGGAGAGATTTTTCAAGTCGTTCATCAATATTAGGGGTGGGCTCAAATTCTTGCTCGACCTTCGCGGTGACCTTTTGCGGTTGGGCAGGAGGCGCAAGGATTTTGATTGGCGCGAGATCGACCAAGACATCGTCTCTCTGCTGGATATGTGGTTTTTGGAGGGCTTCCTCTATCTTTCCGAGATCGGTCTGGACACCCCTTACCGCCAGATCAGCTTTATAAAAGAGCACGATATGGTCCACCCCATGACGAGTGTGGAGGATATGGTCAAAAGACTGGGAAAGGACAGATTGTGTTATGCCCTCTACCACATCCTGTTACCGCATGAACCAGTGATCTTTATTGAGGTAGCCCTCACAGACGGAATAGTGGGCTCAATAAAAGAGATCATGGAGGAAGCTGGCCCTACTGGGAGGCCAGATACAGCCATCTTCTATTCCATTAATAACACCCAGCAGGGCCTCTCAGGTCTTGGGCTGGGAAGACTTCTTATTGCCAGGGTGGTGGAGGAGATCAGAGCTAAGTACTCCCATATAAGGAACTTCTGCACCCTCAGCCCCATCCCCGGTTTGTGGAAGAGATATTTAGAACCCATCCTGAAGGAAGAGGTGACCAGTTTCAAGATGAACCCCAAGATGGTTGAGGGATATTTCCCCACCGAAGGCAAAGACGCCATTATCTCTCACTACAGGCAGCAGGGAGGCAAAGAGGGGGATTTCTCAAAGGTCCTTTATGAGATCCTATCGGATACAAAATGGATAGAGGATAAAACCTACGTGGAGCACTTAGGGGGACCGCTTAAGAGGATCGTCTACTTCTACCTAGCGGAGGAGAAGGATGACAGAGGTAAGCCCCTCGATCCTGTGGCCAATTTTCACCTTGAGAATGGCGCAAGCTTATCCTTAGAGCATGTGAGGTTTATGGGTAATCCTTATGAATACGGCGTCCAAAATTCCCTATCTTTCATGGTCAACTATGTCTATCACCTCCACTGGCTGGATCAGATAAAAGAAACCCTCCCATCCCTCTGGGGCAAGATAAGGTCCGTTTTCCCGTCGAAGAGATTGTGATAGTTAGGGACACCTACGGAAATTAAATGGACACCACAACCCATGCCCTAGCCGCGCTATCAACCCGTCCGTCAACTTCGATATAGAGCATGGGATCGTTTCGATGACTCACCCTGGGTGCAGAGGGCCTTGAAAACTCTTCTTAAAGGAGGTACCCTTTTTTAAAAGGGAGGAATGAAGGAAATGGGCAAAAATAAGATCCTGTGCGAGATCTTCTCACAGATGGCCGATGCCCTTGACTTCCTCGGGGAGAATCCGTTCAAGATATCGGCCTACAGAAAGGCCTCGAGGGTGTTAGAGGACTACCCCACCGATATAGAAGAGGTCTATCGGGGAGGTGGCATTACGGCCCTGACCTCTATCCCGGGAATAGGGGCAGCAATGGCGAAAAAGATCGTTGAATTCCTCGAGACAGGGCGCATGCATAAATACGAAGAGGTAATCTCTCAGGTACCCCAAGACCTCCTTAGGCTGATAGACGTCCAAGGCATCGGCCCCAAGACGTTAAAGCTCGCCTACGACCAACTGGGCGTCAGAAGTATCCAAGATTTTAAACGGGTCCTTGACGACGGCTCCTTAGCCAAACTCCCGGGCATGGGGAATAAGAAGGTCGACAATATAAAGAAAGGACTTGAACTTTACGAGAAGATGAGTGAGAGGATCCCCCTTGGTCTCGCCTTCCCTATCGTCCAGGAGACCTTGCGACAGATGAAACAACTGTCTCAGGTCCGATCCATCTCCGCATGCGGTTCCTTCAGGAGGATGAAAGAGACGATAGGGGACGTAGACATCCTATGTACAGGTGATAATGGAAGAAAGATCATAGATCACTTCGTCCATCTACCCGGGGTGACGAGGATACTGGCTGCTGGAGATACCAAAGGATCGGTCATTTTCAACGATCGCTATCAGGTAGACCTGCGGGTTGTCCCTGTAGAGTCCTATGGGGCAGCACTGCAGTACTTCACCGGCTCCAAACAACACAACATTCACCTCAGAACCATCGCCAAGGCTCTAGAGCTAAAGATCTCCGAGTATGGTGTCTTCAGAGGACAACAGCGAGTAGGGGGACAGGATGAGAAGGATATATATGGTGCCCTGGGGCTGCAGTGGATCCCCCCTGAGTTGAGGGAGGATTTGGGTGAAGTAGAGGCTGCTGCAGCGGACAGGCTGCCGCAATTGATCCAATATGAGGACATCAAAGGAGATCTTCATGTCCACTCCAAGTATTCAGACGGCACGGGGACCCTTGAGGAGCTGCTGGCCGAGGCGCAAAGGCGAGGCTACCAGTACATTGCGGTCTGCGATCACTCACGTAGCGCAAGATATGCGCGAGGGCTCGAGGTGGAAAAACTATTGGAAAAGGTCGAACGAATCGAAAAACTCAATAGAGACTCCAGCGGGGCAAGGCTTTTAGCCGGCACTGAGGTCGATATCCTGCCCGATGGCTCACTCGATTACCCCGATGAGGTATTGAAGAGACTGGAATTCGTCGTCGCTGCTATCCACTCTTGGCGGAAGGAAGAGGACGTAACAGGACGGATTTTAAAGGCGATGGAGAACCCCTACGTCCATGCCATAGCCCATCCAACTGGCCGCCTTATCTCCACACGGGAGGGATATCGGGTGGATGTAGACAGGGTGATAGAACGAGCGGCACAGACAGGGACAGCCTTAGAGATAAACGCCTACTACGATCGCCTTGACCTCAACGACACCTATGTGCGCAGGGCAAAGGAGCTAGGAGTCAAAGTAGCCATTGGGACCGATGCCCACAACATCGGTCAACTTTGGATGATTGTGCTGGGAGTGGGGGTGGCAAGGCGTGGGTGGTGCGATCCCTCCGATGTGCTCAATGCCTGGGACTATGAGCAAATTATCGAATGGACGAGGCAAAAGGGCAGCGGATAAAACCTCCTCACCCATATCTGCGACAATCACATTAAGTTCCAATGAAAAAGCGTGTAGTGATCGACACAGACCCCGGGGTTGATGATGCGCTGGCCCTTTTGTTGGCGCTGCGTTCGCCTGAGCTACGTGTCGAGGCCATCATCACAGTAAACGGCAACGTTCCTGTTGTGCAAGCGACGAAAAACGCTGCCTTAGTCCTCGATCTCTTAAGTCCTGAACTTCGGCCAATATTGGCCAAAGGGGCGGCAAAGCCTTTGAAAAAAGGATCAATAAGGGCACAAGATGTCCATGGTGCGGATGGTCTGGGGGAACTAGATCGTTACAAAAATCCCGATGGAAGCCCCAGGTACCCCTATCCGGAGCTACCCCAGAACCTGCCGGATGCTATCGAAGTCCTGCTGGATCTTCTAAGGCGTTACCCCGATGAATTGTGTCTCATTACC
>QMLM01000127.1 GCA_003646745.1 Deltaproteobacteria bacterium
AAGGCATATTTAAGTTCTTGAGCTGGTCTAAGTCCCTCATCATCTTCTTCGACAATGGCATCCCAGAGTTTTTCATCTGCCCTTTTGATCAGAAATTTCCGAACAGGCCCCTTATCTACTATTTGGACCACTATGTCGACGACCTTCCCCCACGCAGCCTTTTTTATCTCCTTGGTAACCTTCATATTCCCCCCCTTCTTGGTAGAAACCTTTTTTCTTAAGTTAGGTATTGTTAAAAAATCTGTCAAGGATGAGAATTTTAAACATTCATCCCCTTTGCAGCATCCTCTTATACCAAACGAACCAAGGGGTGTCCAAAAAACCGATGATGTTCTTGCTCACGATCTGGCCTACAATGAGGGGGAGGATGGGCATGACCCCATAAAATGCCAAGGTCACAAAGATCAGACTATCTAGGGTCAGGTCCAAAAGATCAGATGTGATGCTCCGTAGCCATATCCGCTCTTCGTACTTTCTCTTTAACCAGGCAAACAAATAGGCATCGAGGTTTTGGCAGATGAGAAAGGCAATCCACGAGGCCGCTGTAATCCTTATCCCCAACTTAAATATCCCCTGCCAAGCCTCTTCAAAAGGGAAAAAGGGGGCCGGAGAGAGGCTGTTTACCATGGCGATGAAAGTCACCAGCAATACCTGGGTGATGAAGGCGATAACGATCGCCAGATGGGCCTTCCTCCTCCCATAGGCCTCGTTGATCATGTCTATGGCCTGAGCAATAAAGGGATAGATGAAGACGGCGGCCGGGGCAAAAAAGCTATAAAATCCTAAATCAAACTTCACGATCCTGACCGCCATGATCTGGGAAGCCCCCAGATAGATGGTATAAAAGGCCGCCAGGGCTGCAAACCCATGCTCGGGGAATTTTTTCACGATATGGGCGCTGGCATAGGTAACGATGGTCAAACTGACTAGCCAGTAAACCCATACCGTTGGAATGAGCATCTTCGCTTCTCCATAAGATCACAATTTTTTTAATCTTACCCGCTCTACTTGCAAAATAACCCCCTGGATTTCCTATGTCAACTTTTGAATTAAGCAGAAAGCAAAGGTTGACACCTTCCGAAAAATTATCCCATAATTATTCAAGTTTTTTGTGCGTGGCGAAGATGGGAAATAAATTAGCTTGGGCAGGAGCAGTAATCATTGCTATCTTAATGGTAACGGCCATTCTGGCTCCGTTTCTTGCGCCCTTCGACCCTATGGCCATAGACCTGGCCGGTGAACTGGAGGGACCCAGTATGGGTCATCCCCTGGGGCAGGATAAGTTGGGCAGGGACATCCTCAGCCAGATCATCTACGGCTCCCGAACCTCCCTCCTGGTGGGTTTCGTAGTAGTGGGGGTCTCTCTGGTTTTAGGGGTAACATTAGGGGCCCTGGCAGGTTATTTTGGCGGCTTCCTCGATACCATATTGATGCGTGTAGTAGATATTCTTTTGGCCTTTCCGGGCATCTTGTTGGCCATCGCCCTGGCGGGGATACTCGGCCCCAGCATGAAAAACATCATCCTCGCCCTCTGCATCCTGGGTTGGGTAGGATATGCCAGACTTGTGCGCGCTCAAGTCCTTGCAGAGAAGAACAGAGAATATGTCTTGGCGGCAAAGGCGCTGGGAGGAAGTCACTCTAGGATTATTCTTCGGCACATCCTACCCAATGTGTTCGCACCGGTTATTGTGGAGGCTACCTTCGGCTTGGCAGGGGTGATCCTGGCCGAATCGAGCCTCAGCTTTCTGGGATTAGGTCCCCAAGATGTACCTACTTGGGGTAGGCTCCTAAATGAGGGAGCCCAATACCTGCTTTTTGCACCCCATGTGGCCACTTTTCCTGGAATAGCCATCATGCTTACAGTCTTGGGATTCAACTTCCTTGGGGATGGTCTACGCAATAGATGGAACGTTAAGGGGTCGGCATGAAGATCAAAAAGATCCCCAGCCCAAACTACTCAAGTCGGGATGGCCACCAAGTGGATATGATAGTCATCCACGCCATCAGCCTCCCTCCAGGAGAATTCAGAACGGGCTATGTCTTGGACCTCTTTCTGAACAGACTAAATCCCTCTGCCCACCCTTATTTCCAAGAAATAAGGGATTTGAGGGTCTCTGCCCACTATTTTATCGACCGAGGTGGGGAGGTCATTGAACTGGTGGATCCCGATCAAATGGCCTGGCATGCGGGTGAAAGCTCCTTTGAGGGGAGACAGGGCTGCAATCTCTTCTCCATCGGCATCGAGCTGGAGGGGACCCCTGATCAGCCCTTTACCGAAAGACAGTACCGGTCTCTTATGGAGTTATGCCTGGTGTTGATGAAGAGGTATCCTCTGATCAGCCCTGAGAGGATTGTAAGGCACTCTGACATCGCCCCGGGGAGAAAGAAGGATCCTGGTCCCCTTTTCCCATGGGAAAGATTTAAGGACGAATTAAAAAGGGAAATTTCAAAGAAAAATTTCTCGGCGGCCGAGTTCAAAGAAAGTATAAACCCATCGGGTTCAAAAGATAAATTCTAAAAAGGAGATGACCGATGTCTATTATCGAGGCCTATGGTATGAGGGGAAATGTAGTCTTTGGTAGCGGAGAAAGAAAAGAAGGAAAGGATTCCCTGGTATTCATCCATGGGGCAGGAGGTAATTATACCACCTGGTACCCTCAAAAGGACTACTTCAGTCAAAGTTTCAACGTCTTTATCATGGAACTGCCTGGGCATGGAGCGGCTCATGGGGAGGGGGCCGACGAGATAAGAAGTTATGCCCTCTGGATCAAGGGAGTATTAGATGAACTGGAGATAAAAAGACCCTTTCTAATCGGGCATTCCATGGGAGGGGCCATTACCATGGACCTGGCCCTGAGGTTTCCAGCCATCCCCAAGGGGTTGGTCCTGGTGGGCACTGGGGCAAGGCTGCGGGTGGATCCCCGTATCTTGAATGGGATAAAGGATGACTTTCCTCAGGCCGTGGAGTTCATCTGCCAGCTCGCCTTCGCCAAAGATGTCTCCCAGGAAATGATGAAATTAGGGATAGAGGAGATGAGAAAGACCTCCCCTGAGGTGCTTCACGGTGACTTTACCGCCTGCGACCGGTTCGATATTATGGAAGAGGTAAAGGGAATAAAGAACCCCACCCTGGTCATCTGCGGCGATCAAGACGTCCTGACCCCCGTCAAATACTCCCGTTACCTCGCCGAGAAGATCCCCGAGGCCCGACTGGAAATCATAGAGGGAGCAGGGCATATGGTGATGTTGGAACGCCCCGAGGAGTTCAACAAAAGGCTGGAGGCCTTCTTCCGCTCCGTGGGCCAGAAAGATGCCTAGAGTATATATCCCCCCAGAGAGGATCAAGGGCGATCAAATCACCCTCCAGTCCAGGGAGATGAGGTATATCCTCAAGGTCCTGCGGCTTGGCCCTGGTGATGAGGTAACGGTATTTAATGGAGAGGGAGTGGAATATCTGGCTGAGCTCTGCGAGAACTATGGAGGAGGGATATACCTAGTTGTTAAGGAGGAACTGCGGCCGGAAAGAGAATCTCCCTTGAGGTTAACCCTCGCCCAGGGGCTCCTCAAGGGGGAAAAGATGAAATTTGTGATTCAGAAGGCCACGGAGCTAGGGGTCGCTAGAATTGTCCCTATCACCACCTCCCGTTCCATCCCCATCTTAGAGGAGGAGAAAGAGACACTTAGGATACAGAGGTGGCGCCGAATAGCCCAAGAGGCGACCAAGCAGTGTGGCAGGACGGTGGTACCCCAGGTGACGGAAATCCAAGACCTAGGAGACTTCCTCGCCCAAAGTAAAGGGGCGAAATTGATCCTCTGGGAGGAGGAACCCACCCCCCTGCGGGAGGTATTGGAGAGGATAGATCCTTCTCCGGGGATTACCCTCCTTATCGGACCTGAGGGTGGATTCTCCGAAAAGGAGGTCACCCATGCCCAGACCCATGGCTTCCTCGCTGCTGGGCTAGGGCGAAGGATTCTGCGGGCCGAGACAGCGGCCCTAAGCGTGCTGAGCATCCTACAACACTTATTTGGTGATTTGGGGTGAAATTGCACATCACTCTGTTATCCCTAGCCATACAAATAATATTTATTATGCCTTATTGAAATTGATGCCGTTACGGGGAGGGGGAAGTGTCTATGTCCAAACGATCTCCCTGGTGGAGTGCCCTCACGATATTTTTTTGATCCAAAGGAGGCTGAAGAGGCAATGCAGCTTGCAAAGAGTGTCATTGATCTTGTTGAGAAAAATATGGGGGGAGACAGCCCCATAACATATTACGCTTCACAAGCAAAGCTCATGCAAAGAAAGAACGTGAGCCTATTTATCTGATAACCTCTATAATTAATTTGCTTTTCGAATAGCCTCCTATGTTTTTGATAGCAAAGGTGCCAAAAAAGATCAATCCAACTGACAAAAATTGACATAAACATCTAAGGACACCCTCTCGTTCCTATTCCAACCAAGAGATTACAACGATTTTAGCAAATCCCATCATGGCACAAATCTTGCTGAATAAGGCATAAAGAGCTACAGCAACTACCATCCCTAACCCAGGGGAGGCAAAATGATGATGGAGAACAGAGAATATCCTTTGTGGGAAAATTCCTTAGTATCCAGAAATCACAGCAGCTATCAAGGGCAACATTCAGTTGAAGAGGCAAAAGAGAAATACCTCACACAAGCCGGGCCCTGTCCTCTATGCAAAACACCGGCTGATAAACTATCGTGGGTTTATTTGGTTACCCCCGAGTGGACATGGCAGACCCTTTGCGGGAAAGCAGGCTGGATGACAGTTTGTGACCGATGTAAACTCCAAATTGATTTTTTTGTGGATATAACAAACCAAATATAGCCGAGAGGGAACAAGGGAGCAGATGATAATCGAATGTAAAAAATGCCGAACAAAATATCGCGTTGATGCAGCTAAAATAAAAACTACAGGAATCAGAGTTCGGTGTTCTCGATGTATGCATGAGTTTATCTTATCCACATCCCTCAAGAACAGGGGGGATCTTTTTAAAGAGATCTTTAGCGGGAGAAAAATATCGGATGAGGCCTCATCATTCAGACAATTAATATTGGCGCAGATAAAGCTGGCAAAATAGATAACTAAAAGAAGAAGACAAACTAAAACATTCGGAGTGATCAATGGAAAGAAAATTGGGTATTGTCAGGAATCGTGATCAGAAAGGAATGAGTAATGTGGCCTTAAAGAACAGGGACGAGAAGATAGCCGATGT
>QMLM01000128.1 GCA_003646745.1 Deltaproteobacteria bacterium
ACAAAGGGGGATATAAGGGATATCTGGCAAGGAGATTTTGTCACCTTTTTTCTCGGTTGTAGCTTTGCCTTTGAAGAGGCCCTTCTCAAGGCTAATATCCCTGTACGTCACATAGAGGAAGGTAAAAATGTCCCTATGTATATAACCGATATTCCGTGTAGAGAGGGGGGGATATTCCAGGGGCCGTTAGTCGTCACCATGCGGCCTATTCCCTATGAAAAGGTTGCCAAGGCCATGCAAATAACTGCCCGCTATCCCTTTGTCCACGGTGCCCCAATCCACATAGGGAGCCCAGAGAGGATAGGCATAAAAGATCTCGCCAGACCTGACTTTGGTGAGGCGGTCGAAGTCAGAGAGGACGAAATCCCCCTGTTTTGGGCCTGTGGGTTGACACCTCAGGTGGCCCTTCTCGGTGCCAAACCCGATATCTGTATCACCCATGCACCAGGACACATGTTTATATGTGACATAAAGAACGAAGACCTGGCTGCCTTTTAACCCAGAAGACGCTCAATTAAGGGTTTCACCCCGGTGGCTAACTCCTAGCACTCTAAAATATTAGGGTGGGCAGATATTGAGATGAGGGAAGAGATTAAACAATATCACTCCAATGACTCCTTGAATCTTCTGATCCTGGCTTCCGACTCAATCAAAGCCTTATAAGCCTCATCCAATGAAACCTCTTTGAATCTCAACGTATCCCCAGGCTTTAGCTGCCCCAAAAGATGGAGATCGGCAGTGATGACGGTAGCGATCTTTCTGTATCCTCCAGTGACGGTTTCCACCAGCAGGATGATGGGCTGACCATCCCCGGGCACCTGTATGGCCCCAGGGACCACTCCTTCCGAGATGATCGACTCGCTTACCTCAGGTTTTCTCTCTATTACCGGGCCGGCCAATCTGATGCCCGTGCGATCTGCTTGAGGGGTGACTTGGTATGGGGAGCTTATGAAGGTCTCTTTTGCGTCTTCGGTAAATTGCTCATCCTGAGGGCCGAAGACCACCCTAAATGCCCACTCCTTGCCATAGGCGGGTACAAACTCTTGGGAAAGCTTTCTTCCCCCTTTTGTAAGGTACAGATGAGGCGAGTTTGAAGCGAGGATATCACCTTTTTGGAGCGCTCTGCCCCCAAAACCGCCGAATTTTGAGGGAAGATTTGTCGACTTACTCCCCATGACGATGGGGATGGAAATCCCACCTCCTATGGCCAGATATGAGCGACAGCCGCTTTTGATGCCTTTGAATGAGAGTATATCATCCTTCTTTAAGACATAAGATCTCCACATCTCCATGGGTTCATCATTAAGGCATGGTTGGAGGTCGGCTCCAGTGATGGCCACGACGACTTCGGTGAGGACCTTGATCTTTGGTCCCATGAGGGTGATCTCCAGGGCGGCTTCATCCTCTGGGTTGCCTACGAGCAAGTTTCCCATCCTCAAGGAGAAGGAGTCTAGGGCTCCGCTGGGAGGGACCCCATATCGCCCATAGCCGAATCTTCCCCTGTCTTGGACAGTGGTAAGGATACCAGGAGCAAGTATCTCAAAAGTCTCTACGGAAGCCAACGCTTGAACTCCTCCTCTGTTATGGAGAAGAACTTCACTCTGTCCCCCATTTCCAACAGCGTGGGGGGGGATCTAGTAGGATTAAATAACTTGAGAGGTGTACGGCCTATGATCTGCCACCCTCCAGGGCTTGCCACAGGGTATATTCCCGTCTGCCTCTGGGCGATAGCCACTGAGCCAGCGGGTATCAACGTCCTGGGGTTTTTCCTGCGAGGGCTTGCTAGTTGCTCGGGCAATTCGCCCATATAAGGGAATCCAGGGGTGAAGCCGATCATATACACCTGATAGAGAGGGGCTAAATGTAGACGTATCACGTCTTGCGCGGTAATTTTATGGTATTGGGCCACCCATTCTAGATCAGGGCCGTATTCGCCGCCGTACAGCACTGGGATTTCCACGGTCTTTGGCTCGGGAATTTTTATCCTCGCGATCTTTTTCCGCAACCCCTCTATCCTGTGCAGCAGCGCTGTCAGATGGACCCTTAGCGGATCATAGATAATGAGGAGAGATCGATAAGTAGGGACTATCTCTACCACACCTTCTATGGGATCCTCCTCCAGAACAAGGGCTAACTCCCTTACCCTTTGATTCACCTCAGGACTTATTTTATCCCCCAATTCGGCGATAAGGGCCCCATCGCCCATTATGCGATATCGAAAACTCTGGTAGGACATGCCACTTTTTCTAAAGGAATGTCCCCATGGGGACTACTTCTATACCTGAGGCAAGGAGGACTTCTCTTATCCGCCCTGCTAACTTTACCGCTGCCGGATTATCACCGTGTACACAGATAGTATCTGCTGTAATCTCTATTTCGGCACCGTCTTTAGCCTGCACCCTTCCATTGGTTACCATTTTTAAAACTCTTTCTGCTACCAATTCATGATCCTCAATTACTGCCCCCGGCTCACGGCGCGAAACAAGGGAGCCATCCCGATTATAGGCCCTGTCGGCAAAAAACTCAAAGGCTATACGAACCCCATAACGCCTCCCCATCTCTTGGAGCTCCTCCCTTTTGGGACCAGCTAAAACAACAAGAATGAGATCCTTGTCAATGCCAGCGATCACCTCTGCCATTGACTCCCAAATCCTCATGTCTCGAACAGCCATATTGTAAAGTGCCCCATGGGCTTTGAGATGCTGAAGTTTTAGCCCCTGCAGGCTGGCGAAGGCTTGAAGTGCCCCTACTTGGTAAGTGATATAATCCCGGATCTCCTCAATTGTGGCGTCTAGAGATCTTCTGCCAAAGCCGAGCAGATCGGGGAATCCAGGATGGGCGCCCAATGCCACCCCATGTTTTTTGGCCAAGGCGATGGTCCGCCTCATCGTGGCAGGATCGCCCGCATGAAATCCACAGGCGATATTGGCCGAGCTGATAAGGGGGATCACCTCCTCATCAAGGCCGATCTTGTAAACACCGAAACTCTCCCCAACATCGGAGTTGAGGTCAATTTTATTCCTTACCCCCATTTTTTACCTCCCACAGTTCATTAAAGTGCCGTCAGAATAACTCAATCTCTTAATTGCATCAACCAGATCTATTCGATTTTATAAATTGATAACATGAAAGTTACTTCAACCTCAAGCCTTTAAGCCCCCTTTGTTGACATAGGAGAGATTTCATGGTACTTCCTTGGGATTAAAAAAAGAGGAGCACCGATGGCAATCATTGCCCCTTTTCGAGGCCTATATTATAATCCTGAAAAGGTAGATGACCTCTCATTAGTTGTTACTCCTCCCTATGATATTATAACCCCAGAACAACAGAAGCGCTATCGGCAGAGGCATGCCTACAATATGATCCATCTCATCTTGCCAGAAGGAGGGGTAGCGGATAGATATAAAAAGGCCTCAAACCACTTGCGCGAATGGGAGAAGGAGGGTATTTTAATAAGAGAGAAAAAACCATCTATTTATCCCTATCAGCAGATATTTACATCACCTTCGGGAAAGTTGATAAAAAGGGAGGGGTTTGTGGTTTTAGTGAGACTTGAGCCACTGGAGTTGGGCAGTATAATTCCACACGAGCACACCACCAACAACGCGGTGGAAGATAGGCTAAAATTGATGGAGGCTTGTAGCGCCAATCTCAGCCCTGTTTTTGCCCTTTATCCCGATCCAGAGAAAGAGATTGAAGGGACTTTAGCTGAGATATGGACCCTATCTCCCCGATATGAGTTTAAAGATGACAGTGGCATAACTCATCGCCTATGGCAGTTGGATGATCAAAAGATCATGATGGAGATAAGCAAAAAGATGCAGGATAAAACCCTCCTCATTGCCGACGGCCACCATCGATATAAAACCGCCTTAATTTATCGTGATAGAATGAGGAGAAGATATTCCTCCTATAGTGAGACATCTCCTTTTGAATATACGATGATGTATTTGTCCCCCATGGAAGGAGAGGGAGTTTTTATTCTCCCCACTCACCGACTCGTTCTTCGCAGGAACCCCTTTGATTTAGACGGGTTTTATTCCAAGCTGAGAAGATATTTTTTCTTTCAAATCTTTGACTTTAGAAATCCCAGCACTGAAAAGATGGTCCGAAAGACCTTTCTTGAAACCTTGGACGAAACGGGGAGGAATAGATATACCTTTGGTCTTTATATCAGGGGGGAACAGAGATATCTTATTTTAACCCTGAGGGAAGGAGTAAAGGTAGGGGATTTACTTAAAGGATATCCTCAGGTTCTCCGGGAACTAGATGTATCCCTCTTGGATGAGTTTATACTGAAGAAATTGTTAAAGCTAAGTGATATAGATGTAGGATTGACGAAGGATAGAGACGAAGCCTTAGAAGAGGTCCAAAAAGGCAATTACGAGATGGCCTTTTTGCTGACCCCTCCCAGCATCCAGCAGGTGAAGAAGATCACCGAAGCAGGAGAGGTAATGCCGCGCAAGACTACCTATTTTTATCCCAAGGTGGCCACTGGCTTGGTAATTTACAAAATTGTCCCCGAGGAGGAGGTAGAACTGGTTTGATGCCTGGTCTTTCGCCGCCCTCCACCGCTGAAGAGACCTTAGATTCTCTGCTAGGTGGAAAAATAAAGGTAGTGCAACAAAGAGATGGCTACCGCTTCTCCATAGATGCCCTTCTGCTTGCTGGCTTTGTCTATCTAAGAAGGGGAGAGAAGGTAATAGACATGGGCACAGGAGTGGGGATAATCCCCCTTATTTTAGGTAAAAGGGGAGAGGGGGGCTGCCAGATCATTGGGGTGGAAATTCAAGAAAAGTTGGTCGAATTGGCCAAAAAAAATGTCTCCCTTAATAAACTTGAAGATTTGATAACCATATTCCAAGGGGACATTAGGGAATTGAATAATACTTTTTCCCCTTCCTCTTTTGACGTAGTGGTGGCCAATCCTCCCTATTACCGTGTTTCAGACGGCAGGCTTAACCTCCATTCCCAAAAGGCCATCGCCCGTCATGAGATCAAATGTACCATAGAGGATATCCTTCGGATGGCCCGCTATCTCTTAAAGGAAGGTGGGAGGATTTTTGTCATTTTTCCTGCTCATAGGTCCATTACCTTGTTAAGTGGTTTACGTAATAAAAGCCTTGAACCCAAGAGGCTTCGCTGGGTCCATTCTAAATCTGGGGAGGGGGCCAACTTCATCTTGGTGGAGGCATATAAGGG
>QMLM01000129.1 GCA_003646745.1 Deltaproteobacteria bacterium
CCCCCTTCAAGGCCCAAATCGTCATTTTCCTCTCTCTTTCCTCTCCTTCAGGCAAAAAAATATCACCGGCATCGCAAAATAATCTCCCTCTCGCCGGTGAGAAGTCCTCTATCCCTCTCTTCGCCCCTCTTTCTGGAGTTTATACTTGCGGGTAAACTTCTCTATTCTGCCCGCCGTATCCACTAATTTTTCCCTTCCCGTAAAGAAGGGATGGCAGCGGGAGCAGATGTCCACCGAATAGTCTTTTCGAGTGGACTTGGTTTGAAAAGTGGCTCCACATGCACAGGTAATGGTGATATCAAACATCTGTGGGTGAATCCCCTTCTTCATCATTCAACCCCTTTTTTAAAATTTATTTATAAAATATAGCATATTTTATACCCATTATCAACCCCTTCTCATTGGTTCATGGTATCCAAAAATTCCCTGTTGGTGGTGGTCTTGCGCAGTTTGTCCAACAGAAACTCCATGCTATCAACGGTATTCATTGGGGTCAACACCTTGCGCAAGAGCCATATGCGCTCTAAGTCGTTCTTGTCCAGCAAAAGCTCCTCTTTCCTCGTCCCCGAGCGATTGATATCTATGGCTGGGAAGATCCTCCTATCCACCAGACGTCGATCTAGCATTAACTCCATATTGCCTGTCCCCTTGAATTCTTCGAAGATCACCTCGTCCATCCTGCTCCCCGTATCGATTAAGGCAGTGGCAATGATGGTCAGGCTCCCCCCTTCCTCGATGTTTCTAGCGGCGCCGAAAAACCGCTTAGGCCTCTGGAGGGCATTGGCGTCTATTCCTCCCGAGAGTACCTTACCGCTGGGAGGTACCACCGCATTGTAGGCCCTTGCCAGCCTAGTAATGCTATCTAAGAGGATGATCACATCTCTTTGGTGCTCCACCAGCCTCTTAGCCCTTTCGATCACCATCTCTGCCACTTGTACATGTCGCTGCGGTGGCTCGTCAAAGGTGGAGCTGATCACCTCTCCCTCCACCGAACGCTCCATATCCGTTACCTCCTCGGGCCGCTCATCAATTAGCAGCACGATGAGGATCATCTCCTTATGATTGGCCATAATGCTGTGAGCAATGGATTGCAAGAGCATGGTCTTCCCTGTCCTGGGTGGTGCGACGATCAAACCTCTTTGCCCTTTCCCTATGGGGGTGAGCAGATCCATCACTCTAGTGGAATAATCATCAGGGTCATATTCCAAATTTATCTTCTCCTGCGGGTATAAAGGGGTGAGGTTGTCAAAGAGGATCTTTTCCTTCGCCGCTTCGGTATCTTCGTAGTTGAGCTTCTCCACCTTAAGAAGAGCAAAATATCTCTCTGTCTCTTTTGGGGGTCTTATCTGCCCTGAGATGGTATCCCCCGTTCTAAGATTGAACCTCCTTATTTGCGAGGGAGAGACATAGATGTCATCTGGGCCTGGCAGATAGTTATAATCCGGTGAGCGGAGGAAGCCGAAGCCATCGGGAAGGATCTCCAGCACCCCCTCCCCATATATGACCCCGTTCTTCTCTGCCTGCGCCTGAAGGATGGCAAAGATCAATTCCTGTCTGCGCATATTAGCCGCCCCTTCTACATTCAGCTCCTTGGCCAAGGCCGCCAACTCCGATATCTTTTTGCGTTTTAACTCCCTAAGGTTCATTACCTCTGTATTCATGATACCTCTTTCCCCCTTATTGACTTATAAAACCTAATCGCCTGCTCCCGGGTCTCCTCCATGGATCCATTGTTGTTGATGACATAGTGAGCATAGAAAACCTTCTTTTCCAACGGGAGTTGGGTCTCTATCCTCATGATTGCCTCATCTCTAGATATCCCGTCTCTACGCATAAGGCGCTGGATCTGCACCTCCCTGGCGATATAGACTACTACAACTACATCCACCTTCTCATGTTCCCCTTTCTCGATCAAAAGAGGTACATCTAATACAACGTCTCCCACACAATCCTGTACCTTCTCCCACATCTGTGCTTGAATTCGTGGGTGGAGGATTTCCTCAAGGATCCTTCTTCTGTTTAGGTCTCGAAATATAATCCGCCCCAATTTTTCTCTGTCTATCTCCCCTGCCTCTTTGAGCACTTCGTCTCCAAAGACCCGCACCACCTCCTCTTTAACGAGAGCATCTTTGGCCATGATCTCCCTACCGATTTCGTCCGCATCAATCACCTTAACACCTAATTCCGCCAAAGTTCTTGAGACCAAGCTCTTGCCACTGGCGATTCCACCTGTCAGGCCAATGATCCAACCCATCATATGTCCAGATTTTCTACTTGAAGGGCATTTTTTTCGATAAAACGGCGGCGCTCCTCTACTTGATCTCCCATAAGGATGGTGAAGATCTCGTCCGCCACGACGGCATCCTCCACCCGCACCTGCAGCAGGCTCCGCCGTTCGGGGTTCATGGTGGTCTCCCAAAGTTGTTCGGGATTCATCTCTCCTAGACCTTTATATCTCTGAATATATAGACCCTCCTTTCCTATATTGGTGATATATTGCAGCAATTCTACTTTGGATTCTATCCTGTGCTGCCCCCCTTTGTAGTAGATGATAAAAGGTGGGGTTTCAAGACCAGCGATTGATCGATAGAGGGCTTGGACATTCCTATATTCTACGGAGTCTATCAGTTCCTTATTTATCTTCCTCTCAACCCTTCTCCCATTTATCTTTCCTTGAAGGGAAAATTCATAGAGGTTATGCTCCTCGTCAGTCGCGATGTCTCCTACCTCCATCCCCTCTGCTCGCAAGGCTTTATGCACGAACATAAGACGTCCTTTGTCTCCGAAATCCTCTGGCAGGGAAACCTCCTGCCGAAGCAAGACCTTTATGGCCTCCCTAGGATATCCCCTTCTCTCAAGCCTCCTCAGATAGTAGTCAAAGCGGGAGAGCTTATTCAGTATATCCAATAGCCTCTTCCCTCCCAAGCGAGTTCGAGCTCCCTTTAGCTCCAGTTCCACCTTTTCCATAGCCCTTTCTAAAAGAAACCTATTCAGCTCCTCTTCATCTTTGAGATAGACGTCCTCTTTACCCACTCTTATCCTATATAATGGGGGCTGAGCAATATAAAGGTACCCCCTCTCGATTACTCCTACCATTTGTCGGTAAAAGAAGGTCAAAAGAAGGGTCCTTATGTGAGAGCCGTCTACATCGGCATCGGTCATGATGATGATCTTGTGATATCTGATCTTGGAGACGTCCACCTCATCTTGATTAATCCCTACACCCAAGGCGGTGATGATGGTCTTTATCTCGTCATTGGACAACATCTTATCAAATCGCGCCTTTTCCACATTGAGGATTTTCCCCTTTAAGGGGAGAATAGCCTGATATTTCCTATCCCTGCCCTGTTTAGCCGAGCCACCTGCTGAATCCCCCTCCACTATATATAGTTCGCTGTGAGCAGGGTCACGTTCCTGGCAATCAGCTAGCTTGCCTGGAAGAAGGGTTGAGTCCATCCCTCCCTTTTTTCTGGCAAGTTCCCTTGCCTTACGAGCGGCCACTCGGGCCCGTGCAGCATCGATTACCTTGGACAATATCTTTCGGGCCACAGTAGGATGCTCTTCAAAGAAACCCCCCAATTTCTCATTGGTCAAGGTCTCAACATAACCTTTTATCTCACTGTTTCCCAACTTTGTCTTTGTCTGACCCTCAAACTGAGGATCAGGCAGTCTCACGCTGATCACACCAACCAGCCCCTCCCTCACATCTTCCCCGCTCAGCCCCTCTTTAAGGTCTTTGAGGAGGTTGTTGTTAGCGGCATAGGTATTTATCGTCCTAGTCAATGCCGATTTAAACCCTACTAGATGAGTTCCACCCTCGTGGGTATTTATGCTGTTTGCAAAGGTGAAGATGGTTTCCTTATAGCTGTCGTTATACTGCAGGGCAACCTCAATGTAGGTGTCGTTCTTTTCACCTTCAAAGTAGATAGGTTTGAGATGGATGCAGTTTTTGTTGCGGTTAAGGTACTCGACAAAGGAGATGATACCCCCTTTATAGAAAAATTGGTTGTTTTTATCATTTCTTTCATCTTCAATGGTTATAGTTATACCTTTGTTTAGAAATGAGAGCTCACGCAGACGTTGGGAGAGTAATTCATAGCTGAACTCAAGATCTCCAAATATTTCTGGGTCTGGCTTAAACTTTATTTTCGTCCCTGTCTTTTTTGTCTTACCCACAATCTGTAAGGGGGTCTTTCTTTGTCCCTTCTCGTATCGCTGAAAATAGACTTTTCCGTCCCTTTTTATCTCTAACTCTAAATATTCGGAAAGAGCATTTACTACAGAAAGACCCACTCCATGAAGTCCTCCTGATACCTTATAACTTTTTTTATCAAACTTTCCACCAGAATGAAGTTTTGTCAGAACTACTTCTACAGCAGGCTTTTTTTCCAGTTGATGGATATCCACGGGAATACCTCTTCCATTATCTTTAACTGTAACACTATTGTCTAAGTGAATTATTACCTCTATTTTTGTGCAATAACCGGCGAGGGATTCATCTATGCTGTTGTCCACCAACTCCTCCACTAAATGATGTAAGCCCTCTATTCCTGTATTACCTATGTACATAGATGGTCTCTTTCTGACAGCAGTCAATCCATCTAATACCTTAATTTGTCTGGCGTCATAGATTTCTTCCAAGGACTTTGTCATTTCTCCCATCTCTCTTCTGGCGGGTTTAATCTGCGAGATAACCGGGAAAAGACATCTTTTTTTGGAGGGGAGCTTAAAGGCGCATGGGCATTATAACATACAAAAATTCTTCTTTCCCATCCACTGGCCTTAATACTCCAGCACTTAATTCTTCCTTCAACTCCAGCTTTATTTTTTCAGTGTTAATTATGTTTAGTACATCTAGCAAATATCTTGCGTTAAAGCTTATATCTAAAGGATCTCCTTCATAATCTATAACTATCTCCTCTTGAACATCACCTACGTCTGGTCCTCCTGTTTTAATTTCCATTAAACCACTTTTTATTGAAAATCTAACCCCCTCACCCTTCTCACTGGCTATCACATGGGCACGACGCAGAGAGCCGATAAAATTCCTTCGATCAATCAACACCTGCTTATCATTAGATGTAGGGATAACCTGTTGATAGTCTGGGTATTTCCCTTCTAATAGGCGAATTATCACAATATTTCGTTCGGTTTTAAATAAAAAA
>QMLM01000130.1 GCA_003646745.1 Deltaproteobacteria bacterium
GGCAGCATAATATGCCCTTGAAACCGCATCCTCATAATCGCCCGATTTTAAAAGTCTCTCAGATACTTCCAATTTTTTTGTGGCCTTCTCAATGTACCCATTTATGATTTCCTTAGTGCTATTGTTCAATTTTTATCCCCTTTGTCATGACATTATGCATAAAGGGCGTCGGAATAGACTTAAGACGATCGAATTCCGAAATCGTAAATATCTTTAAGGATATTAGCCTCCCTGTGGAAAGTAAAATCTCCATTACCCCATCGTATAATCTATCTATAATCCGTCTTTCCTTTTTCTCCAGGATGATCAGTAGATCATAGTCAGAATCAAAACGCCAGTCTTCTCGACACCTTGAACCAAAGAGATAAATTTCCTTAATCTCCCCGAGTACAGGGGAAATTATATCTAAAAACCCCTCAATTATCTTATCTTGCTGTTTGGGTTGCATTTTTGCTATCCATTACTAACCATCTTAACACAAACCCTTTTGAATTAATAGAGGATTTTTTAAGACCATTGAAAGAGCCTCAGAAGGGCCATACTTCTACTTCCTCTCCCTTTTGGACCCCTTCGGAGTCCATCTCAATCCTGACTAGACCATCTCCTTTCACCATGGTGGAGATGGATCCCGATTTCCCGAAGATGGGAGACGCTATAAGCTCACCCCCCTCGAGGCTCAACTTGACCCTTACATAGTCCTCTCTCCCTTGGGCCGAAGGGATATTTCGTGAGGCCTTTGCCTTCAAGGTCCAGGGCTGTGGTGCATCCCACCCCTTGCGACCACCCATCTTCCAAAGACAGGGGGCTACCAGTGTCATGAAAATGATCATGGCCGATACCGGATGCCCCGGTAGCCCCCAGATCACCTTTTCCCCAGCTCTGGCCAGGATGGTCGGCTTGCCGGGGCTTACCGCCACCCCATGCAACAGCACTTCCGCCTGCGGCAGAGAACTTATGGCCTCGATGGTGAGGTCTCTGGTTCCTACCGAACTTCCCCCCGAGATCACCACCATATCCCCCTTATAAAGCCCCTCCAATAGCTTTTTTCGTAGATCCTCTAAACTGTCTTTTGCGATGCCGAGGTGAAAGGGTTCTCCCCCTGCCTCCAGGGTCAAGGCCCAAAGGGTATAGCGATTTGTATCCCTGATTTCACCCATTTGAGGGACGGAGTCTATGGGGACCACCTCGTCCCCTGTGGAGATAATCCCTACCCGCGCTCTGCGATATACCTTCACCATACCTATACCCATGGCAGCTAGGGCCCCCAAGTCCTGCGGTCGCAGCCGATGGCCCCTGTACAGTATCTTCTCTCCTTTCTTTAGATCCTCACCTTTTTGGATCACGTTCTCCCCTGGGGCTACGGCCCGAAAGACTTCGATGGTCCTCTCGTCGATGAGCTGGGTATGTTCCACCATAACTACGGCATCGGCCCCCTCCGGGAGCATCCCACCGGTGGCTATCCTCACTGCCCCTCCGGATCTTATGCTAACAGAGGGCCTCTGCCCCATTTTGACCTCTCCCCATACCTCCAGCAGAGCAGGCCCCCCCTCAGATGCACCGAAGGTATCCCTGGCCCGCAGGGCGTACCCATCCATGGCCGAGCGGGCGAAGGGAGGAAAATCCTCCGGGCAGGTGACATCTTCGGCCAGGACCCTTCCCAAGGCATCCTCCAACACTACGCCTTCGGCCTCCAAGAGGGTGAACCCCCTAAGGATCTCCTTTACCTGCTGGGTGGTTTGGACACGGAAAAAGTCCATCACCCCTCTCCTAGGATGATTACCGCATCCCCCACCTTGACCCTGCCGCTGCGGATGACCTTCCCGAACCTTCCCTCACGGCTGACGATATATGACCTTCCTAGCTCTTTGAACCTCTCCTTGCCGATGTGACAGATCAAGACCTCAGCCTCCCCGATCCTCAACTTTCTGCCTATGCTCAACTCATTCAAGGGAATTCCCTCAATGGTGATGTTCTCGGTATAGATTTCTTCCTCAATGGTGGAGCTGATGGTTGGGGGGACCAGCTCCATGGCCTCCAGGGGGAGGATGCTTATCTGTCTATCCCCCTCACCGGCATGGGCATCGCCTACCAACCCCCACCCCTCTTGGAGATAACCTTCGCCCACATTCCTCTTAGGGATTCCCCTTTTCTCAGCCCTATTTACGGCGACTACCTTCCCCTTCATTTCCCCTCCATAGGAAGTGGCCGCTTTTTCCTCCTTTCTTCTCCACCAGGTGGATGTCGGATATCACCATCTCCCGGTCCACCGCCTTGCACATGTCATAGATGGTCAGGGCAGCGGTGGCTACCGCTACCAGGGCCTCCATCTCCACCCCCGTCTGTCCCTTTAGCTTTACCTGCGCCTCGATCTCTATCTTGTTCTCCTGCTGTATCGGATGAAAAGAGATATCTATTGCTGTGATGTTTAATGGATGGCACATGGGGATGAGCTCTGCCGTCCTCTTGGCCCCCATGATGCCAGCGACCTTGGCTACCCCCAATACATCTCCCTTCTCCACCCCCCCGGTCATGACCATCTGAAAGGTCTCCGGGCGCATCAACACCGCCCCTGTTGCCTTGGCCTCCCGCAGGGTAATTCCCTTTTCGGTGACATCGACCATCTTCACCCTTCCCCTTTCATCTAGGTGGGTAAATTTCTTCATCTCCGTTATCCTCCTATGGCGTACATCCCTCTCTGACACTTTTTGAAGCGAAGATCACCTATCCTGTGCCCCTCCGGTTTTGCCCGCAAGGCCTGATGGAGTACCTCCACCAGTTTCACATCGTCCATTGAGTCTCTCAATGCCCCTTTTATGTCGATCTCTTCATCAGAGAATAGACAGGTTCTGATCTTTCCGTCGGGAGTGAGGCGTAGCCGGTTGCACAGGGCGCAGAAATGGCTGCTGATAGGGGAAATGAAGCCAATCTCCCCCTTTGCTCCCCTCAAGTAATACCTCTTGGCCGGCCCATCGTTGTCTTGAGGCCTTATAGGGATCATCTCCCCTAACTCCCCGATCTCCTCCATAACGTGAGAATGGGGGACTACCCTCTCATTGTCCCAGCCGTTGTCCTCCCCCACGGGCATAAATTCGATGAACCGGACATGGAGGGGGTAGGTAAAGCTTAAGCGGGCAAAGTCCTTCACCTCATCGTCGTTAAAGCCTTTAATGACTACTACATTGATCTTCACCGGCCGCAGGCGGCACCTCATGGCCTCTTCGATGCCCTCCCAAACCTCCTTAAATCTATCTCTCCTGGTGATGTAGGCAAACCTATCAGGGCGCAAGGTATCGAGGCTGATATTGATCCGCCGAAGCCCCGCCCTAACCAGATCCGCTGCGTACTCCTTCAGGAGGACCCCATTTGTGGTTAGACTTAGATCCTTAATCCCCTTGGTATTTGCAATTCCCCTGATTAGATCCACCACCCCTCTCCTCACCAATGGTTCACCACCGGTCAGGCGGACCTTGGAGATCCCGTTGCGGGCGAAGACCTCAACCACCTTCAGGATCTCCTCATAGGTGAGCAGCTCTTTATGCTCAATCAACTTCACCCCTTCTTCCGGCATACAATAGCGGCAGCGCAGGTTGCATCGATCGGTGATCGATATCCGCAAGTAGTTTATCTCCCGATAGTAGCTATCGAGCAGCATCTTCATGTTTCCCTCAAACTTTAAGGGCCAATGACCCCGTGTCGGTCATCGGCCCCTTCCTTTCCAATTTTGGACCTCCTTTCCGAACACGGGGGGCGGAACCGTTTCCAGCTCCACCTTTTCGGCCACCCTCCATATCCCCATGGACTTAGGAGGAAGGCTCGGAGGATCCATGCGATCCTAATTTTGGTGCCGGAGGAGGGATTCGAACCCTCACGAGCGCACGGCCCGGGGGATTTTGAGTCCCCTGCGTCTCCCAATTCCACCACTCCGGCCTTGAAAAAATTATAGGGTTTTCCCTCAGGTGTGTCAATCAAAAAGTATTGACACAGATAAAAACCCTTTATATAATTTTAATTACAAAGGGGCTGTAGCTCAGTTGGGAGAGCGCTTGAATGGCATTCAAGAGGTCAGGGGTTCGACTCCCCTCAGCTCCACCAAGGAAAGCAAGGGGTTAGCCCGGTGGCTAGCCCTTTTTTAATTTTCTATTCTATTAGGAAAAATGGCACACAGACTGATGTGATTTTTCCCGATAATTCCCTCAATTACTAAATATACTCCTTCATTTTATGTTGATGATGAAGGTGCCGAAATAAGCGGATAAATTGACAAAAATTGTCACAAACATCGAGGGTTTCATCCTTACTTTTGCACGAACCTGGAATTACAAGGACTTACAAAGATCTTATTGTGGTACAAATTTTGCTTAATTTATTAGGTAGGGATAATTTTGAGGTGGTAGCGATGGAAGACAAACTATATAATGTCATCTTTCTTGGGCCTGCCCATAATGGGGCGGACTATGTAAATAAGCTGACAGAAGGGTTGATGGATCGATTCAACCTGCCTGTTGAATCCGTGACAAAGATGATGAGATGGGCTCCGATCACGGTTAAGAAGGGATTGACCTTTAAAGAGGCAGCAAAATATAGGGTTGTGCTAGAGTCGCTGGGGGCTAAGGTAAAAATAGAGCCTCAGGCTATCGCAAACGGCGAGGACCCCCCTCTTCGCCCTGAAACAGAAGCAGCATTCTTTAAACGGACACCCTATCTTCTGCTCATCGCCACAGCCATTATCATTATAGCTGTTGTTGTTATAGTGGGTTTGAGATAATCTGGACGTATAGGTAATTCAGTGACCAGGCACCGAGCTAAAGGAGCAAAGACAGAAAAACTATTATTTCCTGACCGCTACTTGATAGAGGCTGATGGCGATGACGAACAGGAGGCAGATCCCGCTGAAGCGCAGATAGCTCAGAGGAAAGAGGCCCCATACGACAAAGCCGGTGATCTTGGCGATGACCCCAATGATTAAACCCGCTAATCCCAGGGCCAGAAATATTCTACACAACAGAGAATAAATCCACCCCATTTCCCCCTCCTATTTTGACGCTAGTTCCCTCAAAATATACCATTTGGACCTAAGAGGTCAACAGAAGAATATGGAGGGCAGAAAGGTAAGGGGTAAATAGGTACCAGTTTTCA
>QMLM01000131.1 GCA_003646745.1 Deltaproteobacteria bacterium
ACTGACTCTTAATCAGTAGGTTCGGGGTTCGAGCCCCTGACGGCCCACCAATTGACAAAAAGCCCATCAGCAGATGGGTGGAAGGCGAGAGTGGCGAAATTGGTAGACGCACTGGACTTAGGATCCAGCCCGTCTTTGACGGATGGGGGTTCGAGTCCCCCCTCTCGCACCAAGGGAGAATGGGTTTAAAGTAGAGCTGATGAAGGTCAATTCAGAAGAGCTTGGGCCAACTAAGAAGAGGCTTCAGATAGAGATCCCACCCCCACAGGTAAAGGAGGTAGTGGAATCCCTGTACAGGGATCTTAAAAAGAGGGCCAAGATAAAGGGGTTTCGCCCAGGGAAAATCCCCAGGGATATCTTGGAGAGGTATTATGGGGATTATGTAAAGGAGAAAGCTATTTCATATCTCATCAACGAGACCTACCCCAAGGCCATCTCGCAAGAATCTATTGAACCGATTGCGCCCCCCCTGATCGATGCGGGAGATGTTGCACCGGAGAGGCCCTTCAGTTATTCAGCAGTGGTGGAGGTGAGACCGAGAATAGAGGTAAGGGGTTATAAAGGATTAAGGCTGAGGGGGAGAAGAGAAGAGGTAACCCCTGAAGAGGTAGAGGAAGAACTGGAGAGGATCAGGGGGTTGTACGCCCACCTGAGGCAGGTGCAGGGGCGCAATAGGGTCAAGTATGGGGATGTAGTATTGCTAGATTTTCAAGGCTTCATCGATAAAAGGCCTATACGGGAAGGAAAGGAGGAAAACTACCTGCTAGAGGTGGGCTCTGGGACCATGGTACCTGGTTTTGAAGAGGGCCTGATAGGTAAAAGGGTAGGGGCAAAGGAAGAGATAAAGGTGAACATCCCCTCTGATCACCATCGTAAGGATCTGGCTGGTAAAGAGGTCACCTTTCGGATTGAGGTCAAGGAGATCAGAGAGAGGGTCCTCCCCCCTTTGGATGATGAATTCGCCAAAGACGTGGGGGATTATAAGAGCCTGGAGGAATTGAGACAGAAGATAAAGGCGGACTTACAAGAGGCCAAGCAACGCCAGCTTAAGGAGGAATTGAGGCAAGAGGTGGTTGAGCAACTCCTGCAAAATAATCCTATAGAGGCCCCTTCCTATCAAGTACAGCAGCGTGTGCAGGAACTTCTCCAAGAGGCCAAAGTCAGGGCAGCGTCCCAGCACAGAGAGCTTTCTCCAGAAGAGGAGAGGGGGATGCGTGAGGAATATCGTAAGATAGCGCAGCGGGAGGTAAAGACTTCCCTTTTGCTGGAGGAAATCGCTGTGCGGGAAGGGATAGAGGTGAAGGAGGAGGAAGTGCAGGAGCGGTTGAAGGAGTTGGCCCGCTCTTATAACAAGCCTTTAGAAAATCTTAAACAAGACTCTTCCCTTCTGGTCTTGTTGCAACGATCCCTACGGCGAGAAAAAGTCTTAGAACTGCTTATCTCCTGGGCCGAGGTTGATTATGAAGACTAGACAAAATACCCAGATGGCTGGCTTAATACCCATTGTTGTGGAGAGGGATGGTAGGGTCGAAAGGGCTTATGACATCTTTTCTCGGTTGCTAAAGGAAAGGATTATCTTCCTGGGCATGGCCATCGATGATGAACTGGCCAATCTAGTGATTGCTCAGATGCTTTTTCTCGAATCGGAGGACCCCGACAAGGATGTTTACCTTTATATCAATACACCTGGAGGGCTAGTGACCGCCGGGTTGGCCATCTATGACACCATGCAGTATATAAGGCCGGATGTCTCCACCATCTGCATGGGGCAGGCCTCCAGCATGGGGGCAGTGCTATTGGCGGCAGGGGCTAAGGGAAAGAGATATGCGCTGCCCCATTCTCGGATCCTCCTGCACCAGCCCATGGGTGGATTTCAAGGCCCGGCCACCGATGTAGATATCCAGGCCAGGGAGGTCTTGAGGCTAAGAGAAGAGCTAAACAAAATCTTGATGAAGCATACAGGGCAGCCATTGGAGAAGATCCAATCGGATACTGACAGAGACTTTTATATGACAGGCCCCCAGGCCAAAGAATACGGTATTATAGACGAGGTAGTCGTCGAAAGACCTAAATCCAAGACCTAAAGGGGGAATGCAATGGATAAGAGAAGGGGAGGGAGGCTACTATGTTGTTCCTTCTGCGGAAAGAGTCAGGATCAGGTCCGCAAATTGATCGCTGGGCCACGGGTCTATATCTGCGATGAATGTATTGAGTTGTGCAACGAGATCATCGCTGAGGAATTTGAGAAGGGGCCCCTCATCAAGACCCCTGTCCCCAAACCAATGGAGATCAAGAGGGTCTTGGATGAATATGTAATCGGCCAGGAGAGGGCCAAAAAGATCCTCTCAGTAGCTGTGCACAACCATTATAAGAGGATTTACACCAGAAATAAGATTGACGATGTAGAAATTCAGAAGAGCAACATCATCTTGATCGGCCCTACAGGTACAGGCAAGACCTTGCTGGCCCAGACTTTGGCCAAAATCCTTGATGTCCCTTTCACCATCGCCGATGCCACCACCTTGACTGAGGCAGGTTATGTGGGGGAAGACGTTGAGAATATCATCCTGAACCTCCTCCAGGCAGCCGATTATGACGTAAATCGTGCCTCCAGAGGCATTGTATATATCGATGAGATCGATAAGATCTCCCGCAAGTCCGACAGCCCCTCCATTACCAGAGATGTATCTGGTGAAGGTGTGCAGCAGGCCTTGCTCAAGATCTTGGAGGGGACAATGGCTAGTGTCCCTCCCAAAGGGGGCAGAAAACATCCCCAGCAGGAGTTCATCCAGGTGGATACGACAAATATCCTCTTTATCTGTGGAGGGGCGTTTGTAGGCCTGGAGAAGATCATTGAGGAAAGAATCGGAGTAAAGGGGATAGGCTTTGGTGCCGAGATAAAGGGTAAGGGAGATAAACAGATCGGTGAGATCTTGAAAGAGGTCCAGCCTGAGGACCTTTTGAAGTTCGGCCTTATCCCAGAATTCATCGGCAGATTGCCTGTAATCGCTACCCTGGACGAGTTAGACGAGCGGGCCTTGGTCGAGATCTTAAAGAAGCCGAAGAATGCCTTGGTCAAGCAGTACAAAAAGCTCTTTGAGATGGAAAATGTAAAACTGGAGTTCACCGAAGGGGCCTTGGTAGCAGTAGCCAAAGAGGCCTTAAAGAGGAAATCCGGGGCCAGGGGACTTAGGGCCATCTTAGAGAACATCATGCTAGACATCATGTATGAGATACCCTCTAAGGGGAACGTGCGTGAATGCCTGATCAGTGAAGAGGTGATCTTAAAAGGGGAAGGGCCTATTCTACTCTATGAAAAGGAGGCAGAGGTCGCCTAGGAGAGAAGTTGACACGAGGGTTCCTTTGCCATATTATTAAAATTAGGGGCGGATAGCTCAGGAGGGAGAGCGCCGGCCTTACAAGCCGGAGGTCACAGGTTCAAATCCTGTTCCGCCTACCAAGATATGATTTGTGGGGGCGTAGTTCAGTTCGGTTAGAACGCCGGCCTGTCACGCCGGAGGTCGCGAGTTCAAGTCTCGTCGCTCCCGCCAGTAAATAAAAGGGGTTAGCCATTTTTGGCTAACCCCTTTTATTTGGTTATGCTATTAAAGTAGAATCAGCATTGAACGTCACAACTAACGCAGAAGCCAGCCTCGTCCTTGACAGGGGCAGCGTTTAGCTGTAACTTATCCACAAAGGGGATAGAAGATGGAAAGGATAGCTGTTATCATCTTGGCTGCAGGCAAGGGGAAAAGAATGCGCTCGAGCCTGGTCAAGGTCCTCCATCCCCTGTTGGGGAGACCAATGTTGAGCTATCCTCTGGAGGTCACTCTGGGGCAACTGCGCCCGGAGAAGACCTTGGTGGTTATCGGATATCAGGGCGACGAGGTCCGGGTTGCCTTTCCCGATCCTAGAATCACCTTTGTGGAGCAACAGGAACAGCTCGGCACAGGCCACGCTGTGTCGGTAACCAAACCTCTCCTGGGTGACTTTAACGGGACCATCCTTATCCTCTGTGGCGACATCCCCCTTGTCAGACCTCAAACTCTAAGGGGAATGTTGAACCACCACTGGGGAAAAGAAGCCGTCCTTACCCTTCTGACCTCTCACATGGAGGATCCCACTGGTTACGGACGTGTGGTGAGAGGGGTATTGGGTGGTGTGCGCAAGGTAGTGGAAGAAAAAGATGCCACAGACCATGAACTGGAGATAAAAGAGGTCAACAGCGGCATATACTGCGTACAAGCCCCCTTTCTCTTTCGTGCTTTGGAGGAGTTAAGTTCGGACAACGCCCAGCAGGAGTATTACCTCACAGACATCATTGAGATAGCCCACCACAAGAAAAAAAGGATCTGCACCTTTTCCGTCCCTGATCCATGGGAGATCATGGGGGTCAACACCAGGGCCGAACTGGCCAAGGCCGAAGAGGTGTTGGGGGAGAGGGTACGGCGACACTGGATGTCCGAGGGGGTGACCATAAAGAATCCCCAAAGCGTATATATAGAGCCAGATGTGCGCATCGGCAAGGATACCCTAATTTACCCCAATTGCTATTTACGCGGGAAAACCTCTATTGGTGAGGGATGCCGGATCGGCCCACAGGTAGAGATCGTCGACTCCCAGATCGGGGACAGGGTACAGGTACGTTTCTGTACCTTAATTACCGAGAGTAGGATCGAGGACGATGCCACGGTGGGCCCATTCTCCCACTTGCGCCCCCTCTCCTATCTCGAGAAGGGGGTCAAGATCGGCAACTTTGTGGAGGTAAAAAAATCCCGGATTCGCCAGGGGACCAAAGCCAACCACCTCTCCTATATCGGGGACGCCGACGTGGGAAAGGGGGTGAACATTGGGGCAGGGACCATCACCTGTAACTATGATGGGTATCAAAAGCACCCCACCATCATTGAGGATGGGGTCTTCGTGGGAAGCAATACGGCCTTGGTGGCCCCCATCAAGATAGGAAAAGAGGCCCTCGTGGGGGCAGGGGCAATCATCACCAAAGATGTCCCCCCTTATGCCCTAGCAGTAAGCAGGGCCAAACAAAAAAACATAAAGAAGTGGGTGATAAAAAGGAATAAAAAGATGGAAAAAGAGAGGCGGCGAGGTTAAA
>QMLM01000132.1 GCA_003646745.1 Deltaproteobacteria bacterium
CTTGGATAGCCATATAGGCCTCCTCCCGAGTCTTTGGACCATCCTTGGGATGGACGTAGCGAAAGATCACCTGTAAGTCCACGCTTGGGGGAAGTAACACCTCCTCATCTGGCGAGGGCTGGGCCTTATGATAAAACTCCTGGGTCATGTGCTCAAAGAGGGCCACCTGTTGCTTCAACCACTCCCTCAGGTCATCCTCCCCCATCCCCATCTGTCTCAATAGGCCATGATAATCCTCAAGGGAGAAGAATTGTTTCTTCAAGGAACGCCAAAAGACCTCCGTCCCATCCATCTCAAAGGGAGAAGGAGGTAAATTGACATCCTTAGATCTCCTTCTTACTTGGGGAAGGGAGGCAGGGAGGCGGTGCAGGGTCTTCTTCACCCGGATGATGTAGCCTTCATCTTGCCCCTTCATCCCTTGATAGGAAAAATAGCAGAATCCATCAATGCCTATCTCTTTAAGCCCCTGCACCTCTTGCTGGATCTCGGCTGGGGTCTTGATCCAGGCCCCCAGCCCGGCAAACACCGTCCCTCCCCCAGCCCGCCTTTTGGCCTCGGCCAACTGCGCCACCACCCGCATTTGATCACCGTGGTAGGCCATTGGGGCAACAAGATCCACATATCCATGGACGAGCCAGGTGGGCCAATCCTGTCCCTTGAGATAATATGCTATTTGAGGGTCGGGCAGTACCGCCGCAGAGAGAATGACCTGGGGCCTTATAGAGGTCACTTCCCGGTGGACATCTCTCACCAACTCGGTAATATAGTAGCTTTTTGTCTCCGCCCACAGGGAATAATAATAGTAGTGCCAACGCAAGTGCAGGGGGAGCTCTCCTTTGATAAACCGCTCGGGCATGGGCTTTCTCACCCAGCGGGAAAGCAGTCGGGGATCCACCCCCCAGCGCTGAATAAAGGCCTCCAGGGCCTCCCTGTTGAAGCCCCAACGGGGGCCTGGATAGCGGATAAAATCAAGGTGTATCCCATCCACATCATATCTATCGACCACCTCTTTGCATACCTGCAGGAAATGATCCCGGACCTGGGGGTTGGCAGGATCCAGGTATAAGCCCTCACTTGACTCCTTGGCCCTGTCATATCGATCGTATTGGGCGAGGTTGCGCCCCTCCTCGTCCACAACCAACCACTCTGGGTGTAGATTGACAACGTGCTTGAAGGAACGGGGATAGGGAGGGGGATAAGGCCATACATAAAAGACGTTGAGCCAGGCGTGGATCTGTAACCCTGCGGCATGCCCCCGCTGCAAGATGTAGCTCAGGGGATCGTATTCGGGCGGGGTAGCAGCCAGAACCTCGGTTCGGGGCTCGATCTGGGAGCGATAGTAGGCATCTCCTCGGCCGTGGACCTGTATGAAGAGGAGGTTGAACTTCCCCTTTCTGGCGTCCCTCACGATTTCATCCAACACCGCGGGAGAGGCCAGCCGATACCTCACCACCCATATCCCCCTGCCCTCGTGCGGGAAACAACCACCAGTGGCGAGGCAGAGCAGAACCATCAATTTAAGGAAAAACAGACGGCGCTGCTTCATCTCCCCTCTACATAAAGATCCTTTAAGGATGTATATTCACCCCCAGCATAAATTCGGAACCCTTTGAACCACTCTCTGATGACCACTAGGTTATCCCGGTACCAGAGGCTGGTATATACCGCATCCTCGGCCAAGATCTTCTGAATGCGGCTATACAGCCTTTTGCGTCTCCCCTTGTCGAGGGTGCGCCTTGAGGCTTCCAGCAACCTGTCTACCTCGGGGTTGCGATACCGGCCCCTATTGGCCCCATTGGGAGGGATGCTGCTGGAGTGAAAGAGGTAATAGAAGATATCTGGGTCCACCACCCCTATCCAGCGCAGGGAATATATTTGGAAGTTACCCTTCTTGATATCATCGAAGAAGGTCCCCCATTCAAAGCTGCGGACCTCCAGACCGATACCCACCTTCTTCAGATATCCCTTTATGACCTGGGCGATTTCCCTCGACTCCATATCGGTGGAGGTCTTGAAAGAAAGATAAAAGCGCATCTGTGGGCCATCTCCGTCGGGATCGGGAAACCCAGCGGCATCTAATAGTTCTTTGGCACGCTGAGGATCGTAGTCGTAAACTTTTACATCCCCTTCGTAGGCCCAATTTAGGGGGGACAGAACCACCCCGTTGGCCTTTACTGCCAGCCCCTTCAGGGTGTGGTTGATGATGGCGTCTCTGTCGATGGCATAAGAGATAGCCTGGCGCACCTCTTTTTGCCTCAAGATAGGATCGGTCAAGTTATAGCCCAGATATTGATATGTAATCCCCCTCTCTTTGATGACCTGTACACCAGGGATTCTGCGCATAAACTTCACCGCGTAGGCAGGCACACAGTTCTGCAACAGGTCCACTCCCCCCTTTCTCATCTCCAGCAGACGAGTGGTAGTGTTAGCCAGAATTCGGAATTTGACCCAGTCGAGCCTCGGTCTCCCCTTGAAGTAGTTGGGGTTGGCGACCAGCACCAGCTCTTCTGCTGGCCTCCAGACCCGCAGGCGGAAGGGACCGGATCCCACGGGTGGGGACTTAAGCCGAAAGGGGCTCCCCCGAGGTACGATCCCCACCGTCAGGGTATAGGGAAAGGAGACATAGATTTCCTTCAAGGTGAACTTTATGGTATGTCTATCGATGACCTCGATGCTTCTCACAGGTGCGTAGGAGCCCCTTTTGGGGGAACCATTCCTGGGGTCCATGATGAAGGAAAAGGTGGCCCGTACATCTTCAGCTGTGACCTCCCTGCCATCGTGAAAGTACGCCCCCCTGCGCAGTCGGAATAGATAGGTAACCTCATCCAGTTGAGACCATAAATTGGCCAGATCGGGGACCAATCTCCCCCCCTCATCCAACTGCAAAAGCGAACTGTACAGCAGGGGAGCTATCCGTGCGGCCCTCGCCCCCACAGAAAAACGGGGGTCTAATGTGGATATACTCCCATCAAGCCCAACCCTTATACCCTTCCCGGGCAGGGTCTGTTTTGATCCACATGCCAGCAACAAAAACAGAGGGAGGATGATGAGGGTGAATCTACCCATTTGAGTTTTAAGACGCGAGGCCTCGGGCCAGATAGGTGTAGTAAGGCTCGGGAATAGTCCTCGACCTCCCCTCGGCATCTACGCAAAGGTGCTTCGTCTCCCCCTCCACCAACGTCTGCTGTGTATTTTTTCTCAACACGAGATATTTGAAGATTACCGAGCGCCTATCTAGGGCATACAAAGAAGTCTTCACCACGATCAACTCATCGTATCTAGCGGGCTGCCGATATTTGCAGTAGGCCTCCGCCACCACCAGCCGATATCCCAACTCCTCCAGCTCAAGGTAATTGAAACCCCTCTGGCGGCAATATTCGGACCTGCCCATCTCAAACCAGACCAGGTAATTGGCATAATAGACCACCCCCATGAGATCGGTCTCCGCATAGCGGACCCTCAGCTCTAACTCCACGTAATCGTCTCCCTTATAAACTCGCCGGCCCAACTTCCTTCCTCTCATTAAAGAGCCCGGAAGTATTCGGGACGCAGTAGGCTGGGGTCCCTCCTGGTCAGCACCTCATGGATGAGTTTGAGGGTGGCCTCCTTGTCCTTGGGCATCCTCGCTTTGATGGGGAGGTAATTGGAGGCGTGATTGGAGAAAAACAGCCCATGCATCTCGGTATGGGCAATCATAATACCCAACTCTTCAATCAACTCAAAGGGGCTAGGGAGGACGAAATCTCCCCTTTCTATCTCCTCATAGATAGGGGTACCGGGAACGATGATCAAGGACAGGGCCCCTACATAATCGGGGTCCATCTCCGTGAGGATTCGGCCAGTGGCGATGGCATGCTCCTTGCTCCTGTGCCTGCCTCCAATTCCTAACAAGACTGTCACGGAAAGCTTTATTCCCGCCTCCTTCACCATTCTGCCTGCCCGTACTAATTTCTCATAAGTGGTCCCCTTTCTGACCCTATCCAGAACCACCTGATCACCTGATTCTACCCCCAAATAGATGATCCCAAGCCCCGCTTCTTTAAGTTCACGGAGGTGTTCCTCTCCCTTTTTCAGAACCCCTTTGGCATTGGCATAGATTCCTACCCTCCTGAGGTGGGGGAACTTCTCCCTCAGGTAGTCCATGACCTCCATCAATCTAGGTTGGGGGACGATAAGGGCATCGCCATCGGCCAAAAAGACCTTCTCTATGGCCCAGCCGAACTGAGAGGCCTCGTCGATGTCCTCTTTGATCTCCTGGAAGGTCTTTATCCTGAACTTTTTGTCCTTATATGAAGGACAAAAAGTACATTTATTATGTGAGCAACCTACTGTAATCTGGAGAATCAGGCTGTCCGCTTCGCTGGGAGGACGATATATGGTCCCCTCGTACTTCATAATATCCCTCAGCTTCCACAGCTGTCAAAGAAATTAATCCTCTGATCCTTCCTTTTCAACCCTTTCATTCTCGAAGATAAAGAGGACCTCGTTCTCCTTGATCAGCCCCAGATCCCTCCTAGCTACTGACTCCAAATATCGGGGGTCTTCCCTCAGGCGTCTGATCTCCTCCCTGAGCCTCTTATTTTCCTCCCGCATCTGGCTTGTGTCATTGACGATCCTGTTAAGTTGCCTTTTAAGCTGGACGATCTTGATTACCCCTTTTTCCCCAAAGAGGGCAAAATACCATACCAGCAAGATGATCCCAATCAAAAGGAATATAACCCCTTTCTTTTTTATCTGGGAGCTGCGCTTCATCTCAATACCGACCTCACAGAGATCACCCCCCACATCTCCACCTGGGGAACATCCTTGGGTAAAGGGTTAAACCGATATCTTTTAATGTGGTTTATAGCCGCCAACTCTACTTGGGCGTCCCCCTTAACGAGGGGGATAACTTTGCCCACCGTGCCATTGGGGAGAACCCAAAATTTTAGCAAAACATCGGTCTCCACCGTGACCTTTACCTTAGCAGGGGGAGGGACATACAGGACCTTTCGGCTGGCTGCTGGCCCTTTTATCCCCAACTTTAAAGTCTCCGGCTGCGGCACAGGCCTGACAACCCTTCTCCCCTCCCGCTTTATCTCCTTCA
>QMLM01000133.1 GCA_003646745.1 Deltaproteobacteria bacterium
GCCACCCTTAGCCAAAAGTCATAGTCTTCACAGACGGGCAGCTGCGGGTCAAAGTGACCGACCTGTGCAAAAAGACCTCTGCGCACAAGGGCTGATGAAGGGCTGATGATACATAGCGGAAGGCAGTGAGGATAGATCCAACCTGAATATTTGGCGTGTTTCTTCTTGGGATTGACCCTCACCCCCCGTCTGATCCAGATCTCGTCGGTATAGCAGAGCTGAACCTCGGGGTGCTGATCCATAAAGGTAACTTGTATCTGTAGCTTTTTCGGCAGCCAGAGATCATCGGAATCCAAGAAGGCAACCAATTCCCCTCGGGCGATTTCAATACCCTTATTGCGGGCTGCACTGACCCCCTGATGGGGCTGATAGGTATATATCAAACGGCTGCCATATCTCTTGATAGCCTCTTCCGTGCCATCAGTAGAGCCATCGTCCACTACTATTAACTCAAAATCGCTATAGGTCTGGGCAAGGACAGATTCTACCGCCTCCAGAAGAAGCGTCCTTCTGTTATAGGTGGGTATTATCACCGAAACCCGAGGTATTCGGGTCATGAGAGGATAAGATCCACAATCTCCCTTTTGCGGATATCGACTAATCCTTTATCGGTCAACCGCAGATAAGGGAGGCCAGTGAAAACCAGGGTCTGTAGGGTGAGAAAAGGGCGGGGGACGGTACACCCCAAAATCCTGCACCCCTCCTCCACATCTGTCAACCGCTTGGCAATTTCCTCCAGCCGCATATCAGAGATGATTCCACATATAGGCATGGGAAATTCCGCAATCACCCCCTCCCCTTTCACCACGATAAAACCTCCTTGATGCTCGATGAGGCGATTTGTGGCCAAAGCCATCTCCTTCTCCGTAACCCCCACGACTAAAATATTGTTGGTATCCCAGATGAGGCTGGTAGCCACAGCCCCTTTCTTGATCCCCAGACCATGGACAAATCCGAGGCTCCGCTGCAGCCTGCAACTATGTTTGTAGATATGGGCCATTTTGATGATATCTACTTCTGGATGGGAGGGGATATTCCCCTGTTGCCCCTGCAGTTCGGCCCGCATCTCCTTGGTGATGGTCTCATTGATGATATCTATTACCCTCACCTGGGCCCTCTGCCTTGAAAAGGGGATGCGGAAATCCTCCTCTTGCACTCCCGCCAGGGCGAAGGTGTGATAGGCGGGATCAGGATAACGATGGCGAGGAGGATCTTCAACCAATCTCCCCTCCTCGGCCACTACCGCTCCATCCTTGATCACCTTTTTGACCACCACCTCCCGCAGGTCAGATAGCAGAAGAAGATCAGCGATCCTGCCTGGGGCTATTCCACCTAACTCCCGCAAACCGAAGTAATTGGCGGGGTTGATCGTAACCATCTGGATGGCCGTAATTGGGTCAAACCCGCAGGAGATGGCACGACGCACCAGCTCATCCATACATCCATGTTGGATCAACATCTGGGGGTCAGCCAGATCTGTGCAGAGCATCACCCCCCTCAGATCCAGCCCTAAGTCCTTGATAGGAGAGATGGCTTCCAGCTCTCTCCTGATATAGCCTTCCCTGATCATGACCCCCATTCCCAACCTCAACCTCTCCAGGGCCTCCTGGGCATTGGTGGCTTCATGACAAGATAATGTCCCTGCAGCGCAATAGGCGATCAGCTTCTCGCCTCTGGCGCCTGCGGCATGGCCTTCCCTTGTCTTTCCCAATTGCTGGGCCAGAGCATACCTTTCCATAGCCCTCTCATCCATATCTGTGACCCTGGGCCAGTAAGTCTCCCCTATCCCCAGAACAAAATCTTCTTTGATCAGACCCTGAAAGTCACGAAAGGAGAATCCCTTGCTGGTCTCATACTCGGGAAAAGGAGGGATCATGGAGGGGGCTAAAATGAATATGCGCAGAGGCAGCCTGCGAGAGTCCTCGATGAACCACTCCACGCCATCTCTGCCAGCGGCATTGGCGATCATGGCCGACTCAGAGACAGCAGTGGTGTTCCCGTGAGGGACGGCATAGCGGACATATTCAGCACACTGGAAGATGCTGTCCAGATGGGTGTGAGGATCAATAAACCCTGGGGTAACATACATTCCATGGGCATCGATGACTTTGGTAGCATCACCTATTAGATGACGGGGATCCTCCCCCACATAGACGATCCTGTCCCCTTTTATCCCCACCGAAAAGTTGCGCTGTATCTCAGCGGTATAGACATTGACCAACGAACCGTTGAGGACTACTAAATCTGCCTTCTCTTGCCCCAAGGCAGCCTTTACCCGCCTCCCTATCCCCTTGCCTTCCTCTTTACCTGGGTGCATACCATTGTCTCCACACTTAAGCTCAAACCATTAGCTAACTTATTTCCGCATGGCATATTTCTTTTTGAGAAATTCCAGCCCGGTTTGAGGGTATAGGGCATAAGTGAGGATATCTTTCATCGTGCGAGCGATCCCCACATCATCTGGATAGTTTCTATATCCAACCAAGTTCTGGCCGCGAAGAAGCATCTGTAAGGGAGTATGGGGCATGAGCTTTCTTAAGGTCTGAAGTTTCTCCCAGGGGTCTTCGTTGAGGAACCGAAGGCAGACATCAAAGGTTGCACCGCCCCACACCTCCATGGAGTGAAAACCCACCTTATCCATCTCTGGGGCGATGGGCACCATATCCTCGGTACGCAGCCGCGTGGCAAGGATCGATTGGTGGCCATCCCTGAAAGTCGTATCGGTAATACGAAGGGGTGAAGTCATCTAATCATCTCCTATCTAGTTCCTCTTTTGGCGCCGTCAGCCAGAACTTTCGGCTTTAAAAAACAGGGTTCGTGAATAGTAGCAAAGGGAACAAATTTCTGTCAATACCCTTCGGGTGGCATATCTTGCAGGATTTAAAAGAGATAAAATGACCGTTATTTCTTCAAAAGCCCCTCTTGCCGCCTTTGTATCCCTCTAAGTCAAGGGTTATCCTTCGAAACCCTATATCGCCGAGTTGACGGGAGATGTTCTCCCGAAGGTCAAAGATCCTCTTGATATCCTCTTTAGGGACTTCTATGCAGGCGATATCCTTTGGGATCAGGCGTACCCTGACTAGTCCAAGGCCCAAATTTCGCATAAAGGTCTCAGCCTTCTCTATCGTCCTCAACTTTTCCAAGGTAATAGGCTCTCCATAAGAAATCCTGGTGGCAAAGCAGGCACAAGGAGGGCGGTCAAACCCGGGAATGTCATAAGCCTTGGAGTACTCCCGGATATTATCTTTGGTAAACCCGAGCTCTAGCAAGGGTGTCTTGACCTTCATCTCTTCCTCTGCCCTCATCCCGGGACGAAAATCTAACTGGTCGCTGGCGTTGGTCCCAGTGAGGAGAGGGACATCTGGTGGAATCTCAGCATTAATTACTTTAAGGATCCTTTTCTTACAAAAATAACACCTCTGGGTAGTGTTAGAGGTAAACTGCTCGTCGTCAAGGATAAAGGAACCATCCAACAAGAAGTGCCTTATCCCTCTGGTGCGGCAAAATTCTGCGCCGAATTCCACTTCCCAGAGGGGAGTCAGGGGGGATCTAATCGTAATAGCCAACACCTTTTCTTCCCCTAAGACCCTAGCACTCATGGCCAAAAGAAAAGTAGAGTCCACCCCTCCAGAATAGGCAACAGCCACTCTTTTGAGTCTTTCAATATAATTTTCTAATTCTTTTATCACCTGCCTTCATCTCCTCTTCAATTCCTTGTAAATACATCTGTCCATTACTGCCTTTAATCCACTACCCTTTGCTCGTTGGAAGGCATGCTGGCTTACAATTCCCTCCTGCATCCAAATGGCCTTCACGCCCTTTTCCATCGCCTCTTCTACTACAGGAGGCACCTCCTGGGCTCGGCGGAAAACGAGGACAAGATCTATCGTCCCTGGCACCTCTTTTACGCTACCATAACACCTTTGGCCGTGGATCTCCTTTTCCCCTGGCCTTATCGGTATCACCTCATACCCCCTATCCAGCAGAAATCCCATTATCCAGTGGCTGGGACGGTCTGCTTTCGGTGACGCACCGACTACCGCGATCCTCCTACAGTTTTCCAATATCCAGTCTATGTCTCTGCGTAGGCCGCGGCCCCACCTATCCCTACCTCATCTCCCACCATAATCTCACCTCCTTCAAGCACCACGGCAAAAACCCCTTTTTTCTGCATGATACAATCCCCCAATCTGTAATATATGGAGCATCTCGATGGACAAATCTTTCCACGCTGGGTTATCTGGAGCCGCACATCCTGCCCAATCCTCAATATCGTACCTTCCTCCAGCTCTAAGATATCCATTCCCTCTATATCAATGTTCTCGCCATATCCCCCATAGGGAACCCCTCCCAAGGCCTCAACGGGTAAAAGGCTTATTTGCCTGTCGCAAGTCCCTGCATGGACATCTCCTACCACGCCCCATCCTGGCCTCAATATCGCTTTTTCCTTCACAGGGGTCTTGCCCTCACCTTTTTTATCCCCGATATTTATAGACGCTACGGTTCCCCTCACCTTTTCTGCCTCCTTGCCTTCGGGTTGGTTACTTCGAATACTTCCCCTTTTCCCAGCTCAGCTTTTCTATCTTTCCCTCCAGCTCCTCTACCCTCTTTGACAGCCAGTCTAAGGCATCTTTAACAGGATCGGGGATAAGGTGATGGTTGAGGTCCACAGGCTCCTTTATCTTATGCTCTCCCGCAGGCTTAGCAGGAATTCCTGTGGCGGTGGTATAGGGGGGAATGTCTTTCAAGACCACGGAACCTGCACCTATCTTGCACCCCTCACCTATATTTACGGGACCAAGGACAATCCCACCAGCTCCGATGACTACCTTGCTTCCTATGGTGGGGTGCCTCTTTTCCTTCTTCAATGATACCCCACCTAAGACCACTCCTTGATAAATGGTCACATCATCCCCTATCTCCGAGGTCTCTCCTATGACGACCCCGGCACCATGGTCGATAAAAAACCTCCTGCCTATTTGAGCGCCAGGATGGATCTCTATGCCTGTGAGGAAACGATTGATATGGGAAAGCAGACGAGCCACGAAACGAAACCCTTTAACCCAGAGAAAATGGGCGA
>QMLM01000134.1 GCA_003646745.1 Deltaproteobacteria bacterium
ATCTGAGATTTTATGGGGATACAATTTAGTAAATTTATCAAGCGGTTTTTTTTAAAAGTTTCCGCTTAACGCCAGCTTACTTTTGCTGGTGTGCGCTCCACAAGTCGCTGGAATTCCACCTCCTGGTAACCGAGGGTCATCGCTCCGAAACAGCGGTGATCGCGGGGAATGCCCAACCACTGCTTTATCTTGCGGTCGTTGTTCGCTGCGCTCATCAGATATCCATTAAAACAGCACCCTACCCCCATTGTGTGGGCCATTAATGAGCAGTTATAAATTGCTACGGCGCAATTGAACGCCGAGCAGGTATCCCAGGATTCGGCGTGGACCACCATCACTACTGGCGCATTATAGAAGAGGGGGTCCTTCCCCTCTTCTATCAGGCCCTTCACATACTCAACTTTGGGGAGCAGCTCACGCAGGTACTCCACAATTCTGCGGCCGGCCAACAGGCTTAACAGCAAAGCGCCGATTGGCTTTCTTACCCGCGAAAAAACCTTTTCATAAAAGGCCATGGTCATATTTCGCAAGCTTGCGATCTCACTGGATGACCTGAGTATCACATAGTGGACATTCTGGCTGTTGCTCCCTGTGGGGGCGTACCTTCCGGCCTCAATGATTTGCTCCAATATTTCGTCAGAGATAGGTTCATTCCGATAGAGGCGCACGGAGCGTCTCTCACGAAGCAACATCAACAGCGTATCGGCAGTGGTGGCTGGACGCCGTCCTGGTCGTGGAGCCCTTTCGTCAGCTATCGTTTCGTGAACCACGGCTTCGACTGGGCAGACGGCCCCGCAATGTCCACAACCAATACACCATTCACCTCTAACTACTAAGGCCTTTGTGCCAACCATATCTAGAACAAAGCTCGGACATACCTCAGCACACAGGCCACACCCGGTGCACATTTCGGTAACTATCTCTGGTGGGGGATAAGTTCGCTTCATGGCATAAGCCTCCGCTCTATGGGCTTTATAAGCGGTAATCGACGTTGTCGAGTATAAGCGAGTATAAGAGAGAGACAAAAAGGTGTCAACAAGGCGACTAGACCACCCATCCCCTTGACTGGCTGGGCAGAAGGGGTTTATGATGAAAAATCGATCTTTTTCAGGAGAGGTTCAGATGGGGGCAAAAAAGGTACAAAAAAGCTATGAGGAGATAAATGAACGCATACGCAAGGGTGAGGCCGTGGTGGTAACGGCCGAGGAGATCATTGATATTGTGGAGGAAAAAGGGGTGGTAGAGGCAGCCAGGGAGGTGGATGTAGTGACCACAGGGACATTCGCCCCCATGTGCTCCTCCGGGGCCTTTTTGAACTTTGGCCATACCTCCCCCAAGATAAAGGCCCACAGGGTTTGGCTGAATAATGTACCGGCCTATGCTGGGCTGGCAGCTGTGGACATATATATTGGGGCCACAGAACCTGCAAAAGACGACCCCCTCAATAAGGTCTATCCGGGGAGTTTCGATTACGGAGGTGGACACCTCATCCACGACCTAGTGGCAGGGAAAGAGGTAGAGCTGGTGGTAGAGGGGTATGGGACCCATTGCTATCCCAACAAGCTGGTTCAGATGAGGGTCACCTTGGATGACTTTGTGGATGCTTTTCTTTTTAACCCTCGCAATGCCTATCAAAATTACAATTGTGCCATCAATCTCTCCGATAAGGTAATATATACCTATATGGGGACCCTTAAGCCTCAGGGTGGGAATGTAAATTACTGTAGCGCGGGACAGTTGAGCCCGCTACTCAACGACCCCTATTACAGGACCATCGGAGTGGGTACCAAGATCTTTTTAGGCGGAGGCGAGGGGTTTGTGGTTTGGTCGGGTACCCAGCATAACCCCCATGTGCCCAGAGGTGCTAATGGAGTGGTGAAAGGGCCCGCGGGGACCATAGCCGTGGTGGGTGACCTGAAAGGGATGAAGCCGGAGTGGTTGAGGGGAGGGAGTATCCAGGGATATGGCCCTACCATGATCGTGGGGATCGGGATCCCTATCCCCATTCTCGATGAGGAGATGGCCCGCTTTACCGCTGTCAAGGATGAGGAGATCTACACGCAGATCGTCGATTATGGGGTGGATTATCCCCAAGGGGTCAACAAGAGCTATGGGGAGGTGAGCTATAAGGAGCTCAAAAGTGGGCAGATAATCCTCAATGGCAAAGAAATCCCCACTGTCCCCCTATCCAGCTATCTGAAGGCCAAGGAGATTGCCTCCATTCTGAAAGAGTGGATTCAGGATGGTTGGTTCACCTTAGGGGTACCGCAGAAGACCCTGCCCATTTAATTTTTGATTTTTGAGGGGACAAGGGGAGAATCCCCTTGTCCCTGATGTGTGTCTCCTCAGGAAAATGGGACCCCTAGAGGGTGATATTGGAGTATTTCCTCCAGGGCCTTGCCACCTGTTTATTTTCCAATATTTCGAGGGCTCGGCAGATGTACTTCCTGGTGTCATGGGGCATGATTACGTCATCCACATACCCCCTCTCAGCAGGCTGATAGGGGTGTTCGTACTTGGTGCGATATTCCTCAATCCGTTTCCTTGCTGTCTCCTTGGGATTATCCGATTCTCTTATCTCTTTGGCGAATATGACGCTTGCTGCAGTCTCGGCCCCCACGATATTTATCTTGGCCGTAGGCCAGGCAAAGACAAGATCGGCACCTATGCTTTTATCAAGCATAGCGTAATGGGCACCGGCATAGGATTTTCCTATGATCACTGAGATCAGGGGGACGGTGGCATCTGCCCAGGCAAAAAGTGTCTTTGCCCCGTGGCGCAGGATCCCCTTCCACTCCTGTTCAGAGCCGATCCAGAAGGCCGGACAATCCACGAAGGTCACAAGGGGTATATTGAACAGGTCGCAAAAGCGGACAAACCTTGCCAGCTTGTCTGAGGCATCCACATCCAGCCCCCCTGCCTTCCACATGGGATTGTTGGCCACTATACCCAACGACCTGCCGTCAAACCTGGCAAAACCAATGATCAGATTCTTGGCAAAGTCCTTCATTATCTCAAAAAATGACCCTTTATCGGCGATCATCTCAATGATGGGATGCATATCATAGGGGATACGGGGGCTTTCCGGAAGGATTTCATCCAACTCAGGGATTTCCCTTTCCGGGTCGTCACTTCTTTCCGTCCGCGGCGGCTTCTCCCTGTTATTGGAGGGCAAATAGTTCAGGAGTTGCTTGCATTTCTCTATACAATCCTTGTCGTCTTCCCCCACTATGTGTGTCTGGCCAGCCTTGACTGCATGGGCCTCAACTCCACACAGCTCCTCTAGTGTGATGTCCTCACCGGTCTGGGTCTTGACGAAGGCAGGGCCGGCGATCCCCATAAATCCTGTGGTGCGGCTCTGAATGAGGAAGTCGTTCATAATGGGATGATAGGCCTGACCTCCCAAACAGGGACCAAGCAAAAGGGCTATCTGGGGGACTATCCCCGATGCCAAGATCTGCGCCCGAAAACACCACCCATAGGACTCAAGGGTATCCAATCCCTCCTGGAGACGTGCACCACCGGAGTCGTTTATACCTATAAAAGGCCACCCCTTTTCCTTAGCGAAATCGAGGGCCCACACGAATTTTTTTCCGTGATATTCTCCAAAGGTACCAGCCATAGCCGTGTAATCCTCGGAAGCAATAACAACATATCTGCCATTTACCTTTCCATATCCCGTAACGACGCCTTCCGCAGCTACAAACCTTTCGGCCATACCAAACTCCGTTTGCCTATGTTTCACAAAAGGTCCCACCTCCACAAAGGTACCGGGATCACAAAGCAGATCGATCCTTTCCCTTGCTGTTAATTTTCCCCTCTTTTTCTGTTTCTCTACCTCTTTGGCCCCCCCCATTTCTAAGATCTTTTGGCGTCTTGCGCGATAATCTTCATACAGCTTGTCAAACTTTCCCATCATGGTCCTCCTTTCTTTATAATAACAATGTAGAATATGTTCAAAATATCACAAATTTAATTTATCTGAAGGCCTTTCCTTTGTCAACACAAAAGAGTTTGAGGGGCCTCTTGGCTCTTTAAGAATTGACAAAGGGAGGATGAATATATTAACATTTATCATAAAAATACTTCACGGGGGCATTTTCGGTGGCGTATTAGAGGGCAAAAATATTTATGAGGGAGAAGAAGAGTTGACGAAAGAGGAGGAATTGATCAAAAAGTTATGGGAGCAAGATGAGCAGTTCCGGCAGATTAAGGAAGAACACGCCTGGTTTCACAAAAAGGTGGAAGAATTGGACAGAAAACCCGTCTTGACCCCGGCGGAGAGGTTGAAGAGGGAGGAGTTAAAAAAGAGGAAGCTCATCTTGAAAGACAGGATGGAGGAGATGTTAGCGGAATTTCGTCGACAGACGGAGGGGGAGGAATGAAAAAGACGGGGGCCCAAATCCTATTGGAGTGTCTCAAGAGGGAAGGAGTAGAGGTGATATTTCATTATCCTGGAGGGGCTATCCTCCCTCTTGTTGATGAACTGCCACGTTGGGACTTTAAGAAAATATTGGTTAGGCATGAACAGGCAGCGGTACATGCAGCTGATGGATATGCCCGCGCCAGCGGTAAGGTAGGGGTATGTCTGGTTACCTCTGGCCCCGGGGCCACGAACACCGTTACAGGGATCGCCACCGCCTTTATGGATTCCATCCCTGTGGTTGTCTTTACCGGAGAGGTTCCCACTCCCCTTATCGGAAACGATGCCTTCCAGGAAGCCGATATTGTGGGGATTACTCGCCCCTGTACCAAATATAATTATCTGGTCACAGATGTGCGAAAGTTGGCCCGGATAGTGAGAGAGGCCTTTTATATCGCCAGTTCCGGACGACCCGGTCCTGTACTTGTAGATCTCCCCAAAGACGTCCTTTCGGATACCACCGAGTTTAGATATCCTGAGGAAATTTACATCAGGGGGTATCAGCCCACCGTCGAGGGACATATTCCTCAAATCAGGAGGGCCCTGAAGCTCATAATGAAAGCGCGCAGGCCAGTGATCTACGCTGGTGGGGGTGTGATCTCTTCAGGTGCTTCGGATGAGCTTCTTAAAC
>QMLM01000135.1 GCA_003646745.1 Deltaproteobacteria bacterium
GCCTCCTCTCTATTGGTTGCCAGATCCACTTGAAAGCGCCCTTTGAGAAGACGCCTGAGTTGAGCACCAAGAAGGGTGTCATCTTCGACAAGAAGAACTCTATCCCTGAAATTGGACATAGAAGATACTTCCCTTTCCTTCATTGGGGGCATACCAGATCTTTCCCCCAATCTTCTCTAGTAGAACCTGGGCCTGGTAAAGGCCTAACCCTGTCCCCCCCTGCTTGGTAGTAAAAAAGGGCTTAAACAATTGCACCCTCACCTCTTCCGGCACCCCACTGCCTCTATCCTTGATCGCTATGAGATAAGAACCCTGATTTTCACGTAGCTCAACCTCTATCTTTTCCCCATCGGAGCTGGCCTGCCACGCATTCAACAGGAGGTTTTCGATGACTTTGCCGACGATCTCTGCATCAGTCCTGATCACCCCTGGGATCAGCCTCAACTCTATTACCGCGTCTTTATTTACCTTGGTAAAATTATCGACAACCCCCTTTATCACTGCCGCCAAATCTGTCTCCATCAAATTAACACTCCCTTGAGGATTAAAGGCCTTGATCTTGTCCAGTATTCGCCTCGCCCTCTCGCGGGCCTTTTGAAGAGATGGCAGCAGCTCTTTTATAAACTCCTTTGCATCAGCGGCATCTTGCAGCGAGGAGGAATTCTTCACCAATAGATCGAGTAGTTGTGCCATATTTTTGGCGTCGTGAAGGATGAAGGAGGTCGCTTGGGAAAATGCCATCATCCTCTCCTGCTGCAACCTTCGCTCTGCCTCCTCCATCTCCTGAAGCAAAATTCCCAGTGTGTTGGACCAAAACCTGATCAAGCTCTCCTCCTCCCCAGAAAAGGTCCTTCTGTCTTTATGTAACAGGAGGAGGTACCCGAGGGTATCGCCATTACTACGTAGGGGAATCACCCTTTGGCAAATGGCACCATCTAATCCCCGTCTCGCTTTGGGTGGAAAGATAATCTCCTTGGGCAACGATAGGCTGGGCGGAAAAACGCCAAGCATCCGCAACTGGTCGCCTTCTCTCCCATAGAGGGCTACACCCTCCACATCCAATCTCTCAACGAGGTGGCTGAGGATCCTTTCTTTCTTCCTCTTTTTCCCTATGACATCGAGATAGCACTTGACCTCCAGAGCAAAATCCTGCTCGGGTAGATAGAAGTGGTGATAAAATCGCTCCTTAAGCCATTGCTGGGGCCGAAAGGGGAAGACGAAAAAGATGGCTCCAATAAGGAAAGAGGCAATGAGGAAGATATCAAGCAGATAAGGAGGGATATCGACCCAACCCATGATGAGAATCTCAACCCAGATGAAGATCCCCAAAACCGCCAGCACGAAGATCGTCATGGTTATCCTGGTGAGCAGATAAGGTGAAGGGTGCACCCTCACCGCAAGGAAATCGGTCTTAAACAGAAGATAATAGATAGTGGTCAGGCCAAGTAGGTGAAAAAAAGATAAGTATACAAAAAGGGATAGTGGAGTTCTTCCCCCGATCATGACCATCTTGATGATGAAATAGAGGAATACGGTCCACCAGAGGGCAGTCCCGGCCCAAAAGGCCTTCTCTGTTAACCTACCCCCCACATTTCTCTCCCACATCTCACAGCTGAAGATAAACAAGGCGATGGAGAAGAGGGCAGAAACCATGGTCAAATGGGGCAAGAGGGGATGGGGGAAAAATAGATCGGTGGCCAAAAGTTCAGGGCGATAATCCACAACGAAGACAGAGATCAAAAACAAATTAAAAGAGACAGAGATCAGGGCAGATATGCGATAAATAAAAGACCTTAAGATTCGCATGGCAAAGAAGAAAAATAAATTTAAAAGGAGCAGAGACAGGAAAGAAAAAACCAACGCCCGCTGAGCTGCCTCAGCAGTCCCCAAAGACCAGAGATAGGCGGCCGAACAGACGCAAAGTAGGTAAAAAGAGAAGATCAACCGGTCTGTGCGAAATCCCTTGGAGAGAATCAGGATGGGAAGGGCAAGAGTGATAAGTACCAAAAACTTTAGAAGCAGCATTTTATCTAACAGCTTCCAATTTTTTTAATAAAGGAAACACCCCTCTCTCCTTAGCCAATCTGGCGGATATATCGAAGTTTTCCTGTGCATGGAGGTTATCCCCTATTTGTCGATAATAAATTCCCCAGTAATAGTATACATAGGGGTTTTGAGGGTCCAGACGTTGGGCTGCAACCAGATACTCCTTTACCTTACCGAAATTACCCTGCCGCCAGAAGATCAAGGCCAGATTTACCTTGGCGGGGGCATAATTAGCCCTCTGAAAATATACCTTTGCCTCCTCCAACCTGCCCTGGTTTAAATAAAGGACCCCTAGGGCATTGAGTACTACCTTATCAGCAGGGGCTAGGGCTAGGGCAGCCAAGAGGTCTTTTTCCGCCAGCTTGCACTGCCCCATTTCCTCATAGATGATCCCGCGATTGGTGAGGGCTTCCACGCGATGGGGATCAAGCTTCAATACCTGAGAGTATAACTGAAGGGCCCTCTTTTTGTCCCCCAACTCCGTATGCATATACGCCTCTTTCAACCAGGCATCTAACATCGCCTTATCGGCACTTTTCTTGCCATGAGAGAATCCTGCTCTGGAGAGAGATCTTTTAGGGTTTACCCTCCTTTCACGCTTCACCTTTTTGTAGACCTTTTTACTAGGGGGACGGATCTTCGTTTTAGCCTCTCCCCCTGAAACATCTTTCGAGCCGATACTTCTGTTTGTTTGCTCACCTTTCTTTTCGGAGGCGGGGAGGCTAGAACTCTCTTGGTGCATAGGGATCTTCTCGCTGCCGGAAGAAGACGCCAGCAGCTTCTGCTCAGCATGGGTGGTCAGGGGGACGGAAGGACCCCTTTTGTTCAGTTTAAGGAGGACAGTAAATGCAAAAACGAGAAATCCGAGGCAAAGAAAGGCCACCAGCCAAAAAAACCATCTTCTTCGAGGGGGAGATAAGGTCTCAAGGAGAGCCTCTGCATTTATATTCTCCTTTTGGGAGCCTTCAACGTCATCCCCCTTCCTTTGAGCCGCCTTTTTCAATGCCTCTTCGATAAGGCTCATCTCACCACCTCAAGGTCCTTCAGGGCCATCCTCACCTCCTTTTTGCCGAGCTCCTTTGCCCCCCTTACATAACCAGCGACAAGAGTTCTTTCGGCGATCAGGTTGATCAAGCGGGGAAGCCCTTTGCTTGCCCGATGGATGAGATCTATAGCCTTTGGTTTAAAAACAATGCCATTGCTGCCCGCTACCATCAGTCGATAATTTATATAAGCCCCTGTTTCCTCACTGGTTAAAGGAAAGAGGGCCGTTTTTATCGGTATTCTTTGGTTCAACTGTCGCAGATTATTTCCCCTAAGTCTCTCTCCCAATTCCCTCTGCCCCACCAAAATGATCTGAAACAACTTGTCCTGATCTGTCTCAAAGTTAGATAACAATCTGAGTTCCTCTAAGAGGAAATCGGGCATGGCCTGGGCATCATCGATGATGAACAAAACCTTTTTTCCTTCTGCATAACGGTCGAGGAGATATTGATGTATCTGGGAGAGGAGATGGATCTTATTAGACGTAGAAGGGGGACCTCCTTCGGCTATTTTTAGATCCATAATTAGGAAGGACAGCAACTCCTCAGCAGAGGCCAGAGTAGGGTTAAAAAGATATGCCCTCTCAACAGAATCGTCCAAGTGAGAGATAAAGAATCTTAGCATGCTGGTCTTGCCCACTCCCACTTCTCCAGTGATCAGCATAAAGCCCATGTTTTGATCGAGACCATAGAAGAGTTGGTCCATGACCTTCTTGATCCGCGGAGAGAGGAAGAAGTACCTAAGGTCAGGGGAGAGTTTAAAGGGGTTTTCCTTTAGGCCGTAAAACTCCTTATACATAACTCACCCTATCCTTTCATGCCCCAGCTCTTTATTGGGGACGAAGGGCGGCTGGAGCCGAGGTGTAACGATGATGACTAATTCTGACCTCATAGCCTCTTCCGATTTATGGCTAAAAAGGTAACCTAAGATAGGAACATCTCCTAATCCTATCACCTTCTTCGTCGTCCCCCCGTTTTTCTCCTGGATCAAACCGGAGATGATAACTATCTGGCCGCTGGCAACCCTTACAATAGTGCTCGTTTGTCTAGTTTCAATTACGGGAATGGTCTGAGTGGGGGCTGAGGGGATCCCTGTGGGCACCGTCTTTTCATCTACCTTCCTGTTGATGGCCGGGATAATTTTGAGGATGATATCCCCGTTGGGGCTGATCTGAGGGGTGATGTGCAGGGTTACCCCGATAAAAATGGGGTTCAACTTGCTCGTTACCGACGTGGTGGCAACACCTGCGGTAGCCGAAACAGTGGTCAGTTCATAGGTTACATAGACATCGTTCACCCCTACAGAGACGATGGCTGGCTGATTGTTCATGGTCACAAGCTGGGGTCTGGAGATGGCCTTGACCTCTCCCTGCTCCTTGAGGAAGGAGATCAAAAGGTCCAAGGTGTATTGAAATGCCACATCGTTGCTCAACATGTGCAATATCCCCGCCTGCAGCCCTCCGGTGGGGCTGAAGGAAAAGGGGGCAGTGGCCAATGGGGAAACAATCCCACCTCCGCCAGCACCTCCACCGCCACCACCGGCGCCAGCCATGGCGGATTTTACTGCACTCTTGAGATCTGGCAATTTAAAAAATTGAATAGTACCCGGAAAACTGCTCCAATCAATCCCCAATTTCTTGTCTTTATCCAAACTGACCTCCAAGATCTGCACATCTATTAGCACCTGACGGCGGGCGTTCTCCTTGACCTGGGCGATGAACCGTTGTACCCTCTCCATAACCTCAGGGGTAGTGGTCACCACCACCGTTCCGGTCTGAGAATCAATGGTGTAAGACCCGACCAGCAGCTCCTCCTCTTCGGCCTTGCCCACCTCTTCCTTGGTAACCTCAGCTACCTCTGCCTTTGCTGGAGTGACCTCCTTGACTTCGGGGACCTTTTCCGGAGGCATCCCCATCTCTACCTGCTTCGCCAGGATCTTGCTCTGTAAGGAAAAGATCTCC
>QMLM01000136.1 GCA_003646745.1 Deltaproteobacteria bacterium
AAAAAAACCTTCCACCACCTGCTTCCCTAACAATTCTCATTCTCGGCACCTAAACAATTAAAAAATAATACGAGACCAAAGCAGCAGTGTCAAGAATTTTTTCTTTGTTCAACCATCTCATTTTTGATATAATTAAAACAAAATTTTAGGATAAAATAAGGTCGTTGTTGCATTTAAAGATGAATGAAATTGGTAAAAAGATTAAGGCATTGCAAGAGAATATAGGCAGGGTGATAAAGGGGAAGCCCGAAGCCATCAGCCTTGCCATCCTCACCCTTTTAGCTCGAGGTCACCTTCTCATTGAGGACGTACCAGGGGTAGGTAAGACGATTTTGGCCCAAGGTCTGGCCATGTCCATTAATTCGTCCTTTCAGCGAATCCAGTTTACCAGCGATCTATTACCCTCTGATATCCTAGGTGTCCCTGTGTACAATCCTCGCAAAGGCACCTTTGAATTCAAACCAGGCCCCATCTTCGCCAACATCGTTTTAGTGGACGAGATAAATCGTACCTCCCCCAAGACCCAGAGCTCTCTCCTGGAGGCCATGAACGAATTTCAGGTATCTGTAGATGGTCATACCTATCCTCTGCCCCAACCCTTTATGGTAGTAGCCACCCAGAACCCTTTAGAATACCACGGCACCTACCCCCTGCCCGAATCACAACTGGATCGTTTCATGACAAGGGCCCATATGGGTTACCCCCCCTTAAAGGAGGAAAAGGAAATCCTCTCACACCCCAGGATAGAAGAAGAGGTAAAGGAACTTCAACCAGTGATGTCAACGGAAGAGGTGGTTGATATCCAAAAGATGGTAGAAAAGGTAAGGGTGAAGGAGGAAATCCTCAACTATCTGATGGGCATAGTGACGGCCAGTAGAGAGTCGGAGCTATTGCGCCTGGGTGTGAGCCCTAGGGGAGCTCTTTTTCTCTTGCGGGCCGCCAAGGCCAAGGCCCTTACGGAGGGCAGGGATTATTGCATACCCGATGATGTGAAATCTCTAGTACTTCCCATCCTCGCCCACCGTATCATCCCGGCATCCGGATATGGGATAGAAGGCCAAAGGGAAGAGACGGAAAGGATCCTGCTGGAGATCATGGATCAGATACCCGTCCCCCTTTAATTTATCAGGTAAAAAATGGGCCTTCAGCTTTCCTTTAGGAATCGTTTTTTGAGGTTTACGCCGGAAGGAGTGAAATTTGTCCTCATTTCCATGGCGATAGGGCTTGCAGCGGTAAATACTGGAAACAATCTGCTATATTTGATCCTGGGAATGCTCTTGAGCCTGATAGTCGCCTCCGGTCTGCTATCCGAATTGGGGGTGAAAGGTTTGGAGGTCAAACGCACCCTCCCCCCTTATATCTTTGCCCACACTCCTTGCAGGGTCATTCTGACCATCACCAATAAAAAGAGATATCTCCCCTCCTTCTCGCTGGAGGTAGAGGAACAGCTAGACGGCGAAATAAAAGGTAATTTGGCCTATCTCTTCCGGGTCGACCCCCAAAAGACTCAAACTCAGGTCTATCGACTCTTCTTTCATCACCGTGGAATCAATCAGCTCCAGGGGCCACAGCTTCTCACCAGATTTCCATTTGGGCTCTTCATTAAAGGGACGAAAAACAAAAAATCTTCTCAGATCTTGGTATACCCACGATTATTACCCTGGAAAGAGGTCCTTCCGGAGGTGTTCCTTCTGGGGGAGGGACCGTTCTCCAGCCCACAAAAAGGTAGAGGGGAAGATATCTTCAGTATCCGGGAGTATCTCCCAGGAGATACCTCCCGTGATATCCACTGGCGCAGCACGGCAAAGCTCTCACACCCCATGGTAAAGGAATATGAAAAAGTAGGCATGAAAAAGATACATATAGTCCTGGATACATCTTTGCCTGAAGAGATTACGACATCGGATCTAGATCAATTTGAGCAGTGCGTTTCTAAGGCGGCCTCTTTGGCATATTATCTTTTAAAGAGACAGGACTTCCTAGTTGGCCTCTCTTTGGGGGACGAATTCATCCCCTTCCACAGGGGTGATAGGCATCTGCATAGGATACTCAGGGCCCTGGCACTGGTGCAGCCTCAACCTGCAGGAAGGAAACAGCAAACACCTCGTCCAGCAGACGCCTTTACGATAACATTTACGGCATGGAGATAAAGTGCCGACAGAGCAGAAGAGAATAGAACTCCTATTGCGCATCTGCCTTCATGCCCTGGTGCTTTGTGGGCTCATAGCTGTTATCCTCACCGGTGAAATCCCCTGGCCTATCTGGTCCATCGCCTTAGGGGTACATCCCCTAAGTATAATCATCAGGCCAAAGAAGGGAGGACATTTATTTAACCTCATCGTTATCTCCTCCTTTTCCTATTCCATTTTTTTGTACTTTTTCCTCAATACCCCCTTTCTCATTGCCTTCACACAACTGGTAATCCTGATCCAAGCACTAAAGCTCTTCCGCCTGGAGAAGGCAAAAGACTACTTCCAACTAGCAGGTCTGAGCCTGCTTATGCTATTGGCCGCGGCAGGGCTGACCTCTCATCTCTATTACCTATTTTTTCTCTTTCTCTTCCTACTGCTCGGTATCTGGTTCCTCTTTTTGCTACATTTGAAAAGTGACCTTGAGAGATATCCAAAAACGTCCTTTTCTCCCTCCTATTTGACCACCTTTCCCCTTCTTCTGGGTATTGCTGCTGTGGCCTTTTGTTCCTTTTTGATCACACTCGTGCTCTTTTTCAGCCTCCCCAGACTCAGCCTCAGTATGAGCACAAGAGAAAAATGGAAGGGCGTTTCCTCAGGTTTTTCTGAAATTGTGGATTTGGGCAATGTGGGTCCTGTGAGATTAAATGACCGGGTAGTAATGAGAGTGGAGCTTCCCCAATTTAAAGATCGTCCTCCTTTCTCCCCCTATTGGAGGGGGACAACCTTTTGCCGGTGGGATGGTCAGGCCTGGAGGAAAGAGGCTATTTATAAAAAGATTCCCAGAAGTGGGTGGAGAAAAGGGGTGATCATACATCGATGCGAAGGCGAAAAAGGAGCTGTGTATCAAAGAATTATGATTGAACCTATGGGTACTGATCTTCTCTTCTGTCTGCATCCAGCCATTGAGATTCGGGGGGACTTCTCGTATTTGAAGGTAGATGAGGGAGGGGGGGTGCATCTGCCATCGACCCCGCATGGAAGATACCAATATGAGGTTTACTCAACCCTAGCGACACAGAAGGCAGAACATCAGGGGCTTCGTGGGGAAGAAAAGGAGGTATATCTCCAACTGCCCAAGGACAACGAGTACATTTTGAAATTGGCCAAAGACATCATCGGGGAGGAAAAATCGCCCCAGAAAAAGGTATACCGGGTGATCTCTTACCTGCAGAACAGCTGTAAATATTCTCTAAACCCAAAGAGGGATGAGGCCTTCTCCCCCCTGGAGGATTTCCTGTTGCACAGCCGTGAAGGTTATTGCGAACACTTTGCCACGGCCGCCGCCCTCCTGCTGCGAGGAGCAGGGATACCCACACGTTTGGTCTGCGGCTTTGTACAAGGGGAATGGAACCCTTTGGGGAAATATTTTATGGTGCGCCAGAGAGACGCCCATGTCTGGATTGAGGCTTATCTGCCGGGCAGTGGCTGGTCTTCCTTTGATCCCACTCCTGCATCTGAGCAAGGAAGATCGCCACCGATTTTGGCCTCTCTCTATAGATACCTTGACTTTCTCAGACTCAAGTGGAATCGCTACATTATTCAGTACTCCCACGACGATCAACTAAGCATCCTCTTCGCCCTACGCAGGGGAATGACAAATTTGCGCCTTTTCGACAATTTCCTTTTCTTGCAAAAAGCAAGAGGGAAAAAGAGGGCTACACCTTCCTCCCGCCTCCTTTTAGGAGGGTTGGCCGCTGTGGGCACCATAATTCTTATCTATTGGGGCTTTAAAAAAAGAAAAAAGACGATAATAAGTGGCAATTTATGTAGGAAACCACCTCCTGAGATATCCTTCTACCTTAAGGCATTAAAATTTCTTCGTAGAAAAAAGATCCGCAAACAGGAAAACGAAACCCCTGGCGAGTTTGCCCAAAGGGTAAAGGGTGGGTGGAATGCCCTATACCCATCGTTGGAAAAGATCACCCTGCTTTATTATCGAATCCGGTTTGGTCAGATCCCCCTCACACTCAGTGAAAAAGAGGAAATAAAAAAGATTATCAGGGAGCTGAAGAGAAAATCTCCCTGATTTGCATCTGTACCTCATATTCTCTAATGCTTTAGTGGCTTTTATATAATATCTTCGAGCCTCTCAAACTCTTCTTTAGTATGCCTTTCAAGGGCCCTCACTTTCCTTTCGGTAAAGACGAACTTCTTTATGAACCAATCAAATATCTTTCCCAAAAAACCAAATGAAAAGCCAATTAAGAGCTCATTGGTGATCTCAGTATCCTCGCCGATCTTTTTTGCCGATAAACGCATGTAAGCAGGAAATATTGCCCTTGCCTTCAGCAGAACAGATTCGCCATTTTGAAATTCAAGAACCTCCCATGTACCCTTCATTCTGACATCATTGATTATCTCATCAAAAAAGATGACACTTCCGACAAAATTCTCTGTCTTCCTTATATGCCGAAAATCCTTATGGGCAGGATGCCAACTGAGATAACGGTCGTGGTCTAGATTAACCAACCAATCGGAAATCTGCGTTGGAGTTTTCCCCTTTACCCTTATTTTTGTAACAATACTTATCATTTTATCTCTTTCAGATCTTTCAATTTGAGCAATAACCGCCTCAACTCATCCTCCACTTCCTGCCCAGGTCTTTTTAGAGGAAGTCGTGGATTTCCGCCAAAGTAACCTGCTAAATCCATCGCCACCTTTAGGCCTCCGATACCATATTTCACCGTTACCGCCTTGGCCAGGGGAGTCAGTAAGTATTGTAATTTTCTTGCCTTTTCATATTCTCCCAGTTCAAAAAAATTCTGAATCTGGACACATTCCCGTGGGACCACATTTGTCACCGCCACGATTGCCCCCACGGCACCAACGCAAAGGGCGGGGAAAAA
>QMLM01000137.1 GCA_003646745.1 Deltaproteobacteria bacterium
AACTGTGCCGAGTTTGCCACCATCTATTTTGCTCTGATGAAGGTAGGGGCGATTGCCGTTATTCTCGATTTTCGCCTCAGTCCACCTGAAATGACCCCTCTTTTTGATGAGACGGAGGCGGAGATCCTCATCACCCATTCCAAACAGAAGAGTTTCGCGGTGAGGATGCTTCGGGAAAAGGAAAAATTGACTTATGTGGTCTTAGTGGGTGAAGAAAAGGTGGAGGAGGATGGTATTTACCCCTATGAGAGGATTATTGAGCAGGAGGATGAGGCAGAGCCCAATGTACCTATAAACGAGGAGGATGAAGCCCTTTACCTATATACCTCAGGTACTACGGGAAGGCCCAAAGGGGTGATCCTCACCTATGATCACCTCACCTATTTTCCTGAGTCTATGAAGGCCTTCCTTCACACAAGCGATAAGGATGTGGAGGGTTGTGTCCTTCCCATGTCCCACATCTCAGGGCCGATAGTCCTCAACCTCATGGTAGATGTAGGTCTCACGGTTGTTATCATAGATGAGATAAGGCCCAAGAAGATCCTGGAGGAGGTCCAGAGGCACAAGATCACCTTTTTCCATGCCGTCCCCCCTATTTTTCAAATGATCCTCAATCTGCCGAGCCGCGATCGCTACGACCTGAGCAGTCTGCGCTTTGTGGCCATGATGGGGACAGTGGTTGCGGAAGAGCTCATGGAAGACTGGGTCAAGGAGTATCCCCACGCCCTGCCCCTGCAAGGGTATGGGACAACGGAGACGTCCCCTCTTCTTACCCTCACTAGGTTCGAAGACGCGGCCCGCAAGATGGCCAGTGCCGGCCGACCTGTCCCCAGGGCCGAGATCAAAATTGTGGACAAAGATGGCAATGAGTTGCCTCCGGGGGCAGTAGGGGAGGTGATAGCGCGGGGTCCTCAGATCATGAAGGGTTATTTTAAAAACCCCAGGGCCACGGCCCAGAAGATCAAAGACGGTTGGTACCGTACAGGGGATTTAGGCCGATTCGATGAGGAGGGCTACCTATATATTCTGGGCAGGACCGATGATATGATCATAACAGGGGGGATGAACGTTTACCCCTCGGAGGTAGAAAATGTGCTCCTCGCCCACGAAAAGGTGGCTGAAGCTGCGGTGGTAGGGATACCCGATGTGGAAAGAGGTGAGGCTCTGAAGGCGGTGGTGGTCCCCAAGGTAGGGGAGGAAGTTTCCAAAAGGGAGCTACTGAAATTCTGCAGGCAGCGTCTTGCCAGTTTTAAGATACCTAAGGTAATGGAATTCAGGGACAGCCTGCCACGCTCTCGCACGGGCAAGGTGGCCAAGAGGGAGTTGAAGGTAGTAGAGGGAGAGCTGAAGAGGTACTGGGAGTTTCTGACAGAACACAAGAAGTTCATCGGGCCCTTGAGCATCATTGCCCTTTGGTTTTTGGTCACCGTCACGGAGATAGTTGACCCATTTTTTCTTCCCTCCCCGGTGAAGGTGGGCAGACAACTTGTGGAGCTACTTAGCACCGCATCGACTTACGATCACCTCTTGAAGACATTCTACCGGATGATGGTGGGTTATTTCATAGCCGTGGCCATTGGGGTACCCCTGGGGATAGTGCTCGGTTATTGGGAGAAGATATACGAGTCGGTGGAGTTCATCATCGACTTTTTCCGATCGTTTCCTGCCACGGCCATGTTTCCACTGTTTATGCTCGCCTTTGGGATAGGAGATGGCTCAAAGATCGCCCTGGTAGTCTTTGGATGTTCCCTGTTGATATTGGTAAATACCACTTATGGGGTTCATGGCTGCAGCCGCACCCGAAAGATGGTGGCCGAGACCATGAAGGCCTCGGAGGCCTATATCATGGCCAAGGTGGTTCTGCCTGAGGCCCTCCCCCAGATATCTGCGGGGCTCCGGTTGGCCCTGTCTCTGAGCCTCATCATCATTGTGGTTCTGGAGATGTTTATAGGTACGAAAAAGGGGTTGGGGTTTCTGATCTACAATGCGCATATGACCTACCAGATAGCCGATATGTACGCTTTCATCATCATGGCTGGCCTCATCGGATATTTTATCAATCAGGGCTATGTGAAGTTGGAGAATAAAGTGATCCATTGGGCGGGTAGATAAGATAAAATAAATAGGAGGTGTGCTTATGAAGAGGTTAGTTTGCCTAGTGGTCTTAGGTCTGTTGTTGTCCCTGTACTTTCCCCCAAGGGTCGAGGCCAAGGAACGTGTGGTACGCATCGGGTATCTGCCATTGGTGATGAGTCTTCCCACCTTTGTGGCGGCGGAAAAGGGGTTTTTTGCCCAGGAGGGCCTGAAGGTGGAGCTAGTGCGTTTTCAATCAGGCACCACGGTTATAGATGCCCTGGTGGCGGGCAGGATCGACGCCAACTGTGGTAGCGCCATCACTGGGCACTGGTTCGCGGAGCAGAACGTAACGGGAAGGTTTAAGATATTTTATGTCTATGGAACTGATTCATTGGTGGACAACACCTTTGTGGTGGTAGTAAAGAAGGATTCCCCCATCAAGGACATGAAGGACCTGAAGGGAAAGAAGGTAGCCCACTTCCCCGGTGCCACCTCTTTGGCCCTAGCCAAGGCGATAATACGCACACAGATAGACCCTGAAGGGGTTACCTTCACCGAGGTTCCCCCTCCCAACATTGTTCCTGCCCTGGCTGCGGGGCAGATCGATGCCTTTTTCACCCCTGAGCCTTTCGGGATGATGGCCGTCTCCAGGGGAGTGGGGAGATACTTGGTGAAAAGTCCCCTTATCTTCTTAAATCTGAAGAAGGGGATTCCTGGGGGGGCCTTCTCATTCTCGGCCAAGTTCCTCAAAAAGTACCCTGAACTGCCCCCCAAGGTAAGGGCAGCTATAGAGAAGGCTGGGGATTTCATCGAGGCCCATGAGAAGGAGGCGAGGGGGTATCTGGCCAAGTACACACAGCTTCCGCCGCCGGTGGCCACAAGGATACCCTTCGAGAAGTGGATCCGGATAAGGGATCTGGACAAGGAGGCCCCTCAATTCTACTTTAATGTCCTTTATAAGGAGGGGGCCTATAAGAAGAAGATAGATACCACCAAGCTTTACTACGAGTAGCGGTATGTCTGCTGAAAAGCCGGAAAGACCATATCTATATATTCGCGGCGTGAGCAAGCACTACGATACGGCCCCCGACCCTCGTCTTGGGAGCGGGGGGCTTCGGGTCTTAGATAATATTTCTTTTACCGCCCGGAAGGGGGAGTTCGTTACCATCGTGGGGCCCAATGGCTGCGGAAAGACCACTTTCTTCCGTATGCTTGCGGGGCTGGAAGATATGGACTACGGGAGGATCCTTATCGGGGGCAAAACCCCTGATGAGGCCAAAATAGGCTATGTCTTTCAGAATTACCGCGAATCCCTTTATCCTTGGCGCACATGCCTCGGCAACCTGATGGTTCCCCTGGAGCTCGATGGAGTACCACGCCGAAGGAGGAAGGAGAAGGTAGAGGAGTTCCTCTGGAGGCTCGATATGAGTGTGAGGGAAGACGCCTACCCCTATGAGCTGAGCGGTGGACAACAGCAGATGCTCGCTATCCTCAGGGCCCTCATCTATGAGCCCGATATCCTGCTTCTGGATGAGCCCTTCAGCTCCCTCGACTTTCAGACCACTTTCTACATGCACGACAAAATCATGGAAGTTTGGGAGAAGACAGAGGTGACCATCCTCTTCATCTCCCACAACATCCACGAAGCGGTCTATCTGGCGGACAAAGTGGTGGTCTTCAGCAAGAGGCCTGCCCGGGTGGTGGAGGTGATAGAAACCAATCTCCCACGCCCTCGCGACTACAAGGTGACCGAGAGCGATCAGTTCTTCGAGGTGAGAAACCGGGTGATGGAGCTCTTTCGGGAAGAGATTATGGACAGCTTCCTCTTCATGGAGTTGAGCGGATTTTAAAGTAGTGAAGCTAGAACTAAAGGAAGCCAGAGCGAGGTTTTTTCAAAGTCGTTTATAATCTATATGTCTTTTCCACCTTCGGTGCCACCACCACCACTGCTCAGGGTAGCGCTCAATATACCCTTCAGTGAGCCTCATCAAACGGGCCAGATTGTGGGCGATATCCCGCTCCTTGTCACCGGTCGTCTTTAGCGAAAAGGGCCTCTCAACTATTATCCTGTGCCTGCCCCCTCCATCAGTCAAGATAAAGGTGGGCAAAATGAGGGCTCCGGTCCTCATAGCTAATACCACAGGCCCCTTATAGGTGGGGACGGGATAGCCGAAGAAGTCCACCATAATCTCATTATAAGGTGGGTTTTGGTCCAGTTGGATGAAGAGGATCCTCCCTTGACGTAGTTGTTGTAGAGAACTCTGGGCTGCCATCTTTCTGTACCCACCATCGATAAAGCCTATCCCCGCCTTATCTCGATAGCGGCTAAAGAGCCCTGTGAGGTATCTGTTCTTCGGATTTTTGGCGATGACCGCAAATGGATAGCCTTCCAGGGCCAGCTTGAGAGCAATGAGGGGAAAGTTGCCCAAATGGATGCTAAGGGTGATGACTCCCTTCCCTCTTTTTATGGCCGCATCGAGGTTTTCTTTTCCCACGAGTTTAATACGTTCCTTCACGACCTTTGGCGGTAGGAAACAGAACTTCAAAAGCTCCAGAAAGCTAATAACAGTGTTGGAGAGACACCTTCGATAGATGGCCTGGATCTCCTCTTCGTTTCTTTTTTTGCCAAAAACTAACCTCAGATTGGCTAGAGCGATCCTTTTACGCCTCCCCAGGCCAATGCGGCCCAAGTGTGCCAATGTCCTACCTAAGGGATAGATCCAGGATAAGGGGATAAATCTGATAAAGAGGACAAAAGGAGGTGCAAAGATGAAGGTCAAAATTTCACCAACGGCATCCAGCCTTCTGCGCCACTTCTTTCTCATAAGTTTTCGCCCCTTAATTTAAGGGGATACTATATCCCCCCCTTTTGTTGTTTGTCAAGGACAGGGGATAGGGTTTCTTTTTAGATTGGAGGGTTGACAAGGGGAGA
>QMLM01000138.1 GCA_003646745.1 Deltaproteobacteria bacterium
CCTTGGAAGAGTGGGAGGAAGAAGAAGCACTCACAAAATCCCCTCTTCTTCCGGGATCATCGCAGGATAGAAGTATAAAATGAATGCCTCCTTCTTCAAATTTCCGCCACTCTTTCAAGCTATGAAGTAATTTCTGAAAATCTGCTCACCTAAGACAAATGAAGTTTAGGGGCTAAAGCCCCCTGTCATAAAAAAAGACCTTGATAGTACAAGATTACATCAACTCCTTCTAATGCTCTTTAGATTAATAGGTGAACCATTTACCTCTAATTCTGTTAAAGACGAAAAGAGAACAAATACTCTTTCGTTATTACTATTCGGGTCAACAGGAATGAGAAAAAATCCAGGCTGGTCAAAATTGAGTACGTGGGTATATCCAAAGATAAGTTCTCCATCATTGAACATGGCCTTTACTCTTTTCCCCGATCTGGGATGGTCACCAAAGCCTTTGATCTCATTAGATTCCCTATCACCAATAAAATCCTTTACAAAAAAAATGGCCTTAAGTTCTTCCACGAAGACCTCTTTAACGTCTTTGCTGTGAATTCCTCCAACAAGAAGATGAAATACCGGCCTTTTAGGAAGAAAGTCCGCAGTTGTTCCCTTTAAGATCCTTCCATCTTTATAATGAACTACTACCTTGTTTGCAGGCATATTATTATCTCCTCTCTATAAACTTCACCGTTAGTTCTGTTAAAACCAAAATCCTTTCGATAACAACTGCCATACAAAAACCCTCTTGTAAATTAACTTGTTAGAGGAAAACCAAGTGCTCTTAGGAATTTTGTTCTCACCTCCTTTCGTATGCTTACTGTTACGGCAAAAATAAAATTAGGCACTTAATCCTTTGAGGTGGAGATGCTATATCCTCATATGGATTCACCTCGCAATTTTATCTTAAGGAGCTCCCTTAGGAAACGTTCGTATAGTTAACGGATGTAAGTTATCTTTTCCCTTACATCTTTTCTAGGTGTAGAGAGGAGTTCCCCTTTTGCTTTGCCAATGCATATAAGCGCCAAGGGTGTTTTCCCAGGATCAATACCCAATATCTCCCTCAGGGCCTTTTTGTCAAAGAAGGTAAACCATAAACTGCCGAGACCCAAGGCATAGGCAGCAAGATGCATGTTTTGGATGGCCGCGGCGCAGGCATGCTGGTAGCCCACTCCTCCCTCTTCCAAAAACATATCTACCCCTGTCTTAGCGGGATCTCCTACCACAGCAACAATAACAGGAGCAGATTGTAGAAAATCGACCCTGTAGGGTTCAAGCCACTTCCATCCGCTTTTCTCAAATACCCACTTTCGGCACCTTTCCGCTTCCGAAAAGATCTTCGCCTTCACCTCTTTATTGGTAACAACAATGAATTCCCAAGGCTGACTATTTAGAGGGGAAGGTGCCCAATTAGCGGCTTCCAAGATCCTCTCCAGCGCCTCCTCACTGACCGGTTCAGATGAGAAGTTCCGGCAGCTCCGTCTTTCTTTAATGGCTGTAAAGACATCCATCTCTTTCCTCCTTCCCTTAAAGGGAAATCTAATTGCTCTACGTTTATTTGCCTTCCAAGGCTCACTCTAATAAGCTCACTATCTATAGACGTCTAAAGTCCCTAACCTTCTGCTTCGACAATGTTCTTTACAAAATTCACCCACCTTTTCCCATCTAACACCCCCATTTTTTCCAGAGATACCCCCACTCTAAAATAATATGATGTCCCCTTTGAACCGAGGTCATACCAGATAACCCTTCCTGTAGCCCTGATCTTTTCACTCTTTGGGGGTAACCATATATCTAATTCTATCAATTTTTCATCCAACACCAGAAATGGATCCAGCTTTACGGATTCCTCCCCTTTCCAAATTAAGAGACTACCATCCTCTAAAAATACCTGCGCTTCTATTAAGAGGCCTTCTAGGGAGACATTCTTAGTTAATGCCTTTATGGGGACATAATGGCCTGTCCCCAAAAGCCTCATCTTCAATGGAAGGGGAATTTCTAGTCTTTTAAACGTGCGGTGCTCAATCACATAAAAGAAATCACAAAAATTTTTTCCTTTCCTACTTAAAAAGCCCCAGTTGGCACTGAATTACCTTTATCCCCAGTTCGTTGAGGAGTTCTCCCAGTTCCTTTTTGGAGATGTTGTATTCCTCGGCGATTTTGAAACAGACAGCGCAGGGGATACGCCCCTCTTTGGTCCTCTGCTTGATAGCTGAAATCACCTTCTCCTTTTCCATTCCTCCTCCTTAAAGGGATTTATATTCCAATACTGGCCCCTCCATCAATGAAGATCACCTGTCCGGTGATGTAATTCGCCTCATCGCTGGCCAAAAAGAGGTGTAAATTTGCCACCTCCTCCGGTGTCCCCATCCTCTTGATGGGAATCCTATCCAAGGCAAGCTCTTTGGTCTTTTCAGGCATGGCAGCCGACATGGGAGTGTCGATAAATCCAGGGGCGATGCAGTTAACGTTGATATTAGCGCGAGCGTACTCCAAGGCAAGGGTGCGAGTCAAACCTATTATCCCCGCCTTACTGGAGGAGTAATTAACTTGTCCCATATTACCCCTGACTACCACAGAAGCCGTGTTAACGATCTTCCCGTATCTTTGTTTTCTCATAGGGCGAAAGGCGGCCTGAGAGCAGAGGAAGGTCCCTTTCAGATTTACATCCACTACAAAATCCCATTCCTCCTCAGACATCCGAGCTGAGAGATTATCCCTTGTAACCCCTGCGTTGTTGATGAGGATGTCCAAGCGCCCGAATTCTTGAACCACTTGGTCGATCATCCTATTCACCTCATCCCTTTTGCGCACATCTACCTGGCAGAATATCGATCTTCCCCCTCTCCTTTTGATCTCGTCGGCCACCTGCTCACCTCCTCGGGGGTTTACATCACCAATGGCTACAAAGGCCCCTTCCTCGGCGAACCTCCTGGCCACCGCCGCCCCTATACCACTGCCGCCTCCCGTGATCAAGGCTACCTTTTCCTTCAACCTCATCTTTTACCTCCTATTTCACCTAGGGGATAAACGAGTCTATGGCACAAATGAAGGGAAAAATCAAGGGCCAATGGTTTTCATTCTTGCATTTACCCCGCTGATGGTGTATTAAACGGAAGACAAAATTTTCTTCTGGGGTCTGCGAGATGAAGGCTAATTTTCGATGGCGCCTTTTGCTCATCTTATTTATCTTCATAGGTTCCCTAATCTACTTTTTCCCCAGTCTAGCAGGTGAGATACCCCCTTGGTGGCCTAATTTCTTCCCCAAAGACAAGATCCATCTCGGCTTGGACCTGCAGGGGGGGATGCACTTGGTGCTGGAAGTAGAAGCCCAAAAGGCCGTAGAGAGTACGGTGGAGAGGATTAAAAACGACCTGAAGGACCGCCTCAAGAAGGAGCGCATATTTTACACCTACCTCGATAGGGTAAGAGGGGATAAGATAGAAATAGTCCTCCTGAACCCAGAGGTGAAGAAGAAGTTCGACGATTATATCGCTGATAGGTATCCCATCCTGAGGGCAATCGATGTCAGAAGCGAGGGAGATAGGGTCAAAGTCCTTTTGGGGATGGACCCCAAACAGAAGGAGACCATCAAGAAGTTCGCTGTTGAACAGGCACTGGAGACTATCCGCAATAGAGTGGATCAATTTGGAGTGGCAGAGCCTGAGATCGCCCGTCAGGGTGAGGACAGGATTCTGGTTCAACTCCCCGGCATTAAAGACCCTGATAGGGCCAAGGCCCTGATCGGCAAGACGGCCCTTTTGGAGTTTAAGTTGGTGGACGATGAGTACGACCTAAGCCGTGCCTTATCTGGGGAGGTACCCTTTGGTGATATAATCCTCTATAAAAGGGTGGTGGATCCCCAAACAGGTGCAGTGCGCAAATCTCCGTTCTTGATAAAGGAGAAAACCTTGATGACTGGCGACGCCTTGAAGGATGCCAGAGTAAGGCTTGACAGGTACAATCGACCTTACATAGCCCTCAGTTTTAACTCGGTGGGGGCCAAGCTCTTTGACCAGATTACCGCCGCCAATGTAGGCAAAAGGTTGGCCATTATCCTCGATGGCAATGTCTACTCTGCCCCTGTCATAAAACAACGAATCAGTGGAGGAGAGGCGGTGATCGAGGGGAGTTTCACCTTGCAGGAGGCCCATGATCTGGCCATAGTTCTGAGGGCTGGTTCGCTTCCCGCCCCGGTTCGAATCCTAGAGGAGAGAACTGTAGGTCCCTCTTTAGGACAAGACTCCATCAACAAAGGGATAAAATCCATCATCATCGGGGGAATCCTTGTAATCCTCTTTATGATCACATATTACAAGTGGGCTGGTGCGGTAGCCGATATGGCCCTCATCATGAACTTGATCCTGATCTTGGGGGCCTTGGCCGCCCTCAGGGCTACCCTCACACTGCCAGGCATCGCAGGTATGGTTCTTACAGTGGGGATGGCTGTAGATGCCAACGTGCTTATCTTCGAGAGGATCAGAGAAGAGTTAAGGTTGGGGAAGCCACCGCGGGCGTCTTTGGAGGCGGGATATTCCAAGGCCTTTCTGACTATTATGGATGCAAATATCACCACCCTTATAGCGGCGGTGGTCCTCTTTCAATTCGGCACCGGGCCAATCAAGGGGTTTGCAGTTACCCTGAGCATCGGGATTTTGGCCAGCCTCTTCACTGCTATTGTGGTAACAAGGTTTGTATTTGACTACTTTCTGAGCAAGGTAAGAATCAAGCGCTTAAGCATCTGAGGAGCTGAAGAAATATGGAGATCATCAAGCCTGGGATAAAGATCGATTTTATGGGAAAAAGAAGATACGCCTTTTTACTCTCAGGCATCTTGATTGCTATCGGCGTCTTTTCCTTGATTCTACACGGCGGCCCCAATTACGGCATTGATTTTGCCGGCGGTACCCTAGTTCAGGTGAAGTTCTTCCAACCGGTAAAGCTGGACGAGATAAGGGATGCCCTTAAGACAGTGGGGTTAGGAGGTGGTGTAATTCAGCG
>QMLM01000139.1 GCA_003646745.1 Deltaproteobacteria bacterium
CCGTAAACCCTTCTTATATTCTCCTCCGTTATGACCTCCTTGGGACCTCCCCTCGCCACCACCTCTCCACCGTTTAAAAGCAAGACTTGATCAGAGAAAAGGAGGGCGAGGTTCGGATCATGTAGTGTCATAAGGACTACAAGCCCTTTTTCTTTTGCTATAGATTTGACTTTAGTTAATACCATTACTTGATTCCTGAAATCGAGATGGGCGGTGGGTTCATCGAGCAACATTACAGGAGCTTCCTGGGCGAGACAGCGAGCGATAAGGACTAGCTGCCTCTCCCCACCACTGATCTTGGTGTAGGGCCTATCTGCTAATCTCTCTATTCCCAAGGCCTCTAAGGCACCTCTGGCCGCTTCCTTATCCCGTCGAGAAGGGGAAGAGAGCAATCCTACATGGGCGACCCTACCCAGCAGAACTACATCGAAGACTGAATAAGGAAAAGGGGGCTCGTGATCCTGAGGGACGATGGCTACGTTTTTCGCCACCTCTCCCCTCCCCATAGTTCTGATCGATCTCCCGTTGATGAAGACCTCCCCCTTTCGAGCCTCCCAAAGTCCTAATATACATTTGAAGAGAGTGGTCTTCCCAGAGCCATTGGGACCGAGAATGGCTGTTACCTCTTTTGGCGATGCCTTAAACTCGATCCCTTCAAGGATCGGGATGTCTTCGCCCTTGTGCCAAAAGTGGAGATCTTTCACCTCTATCATCTTCCCCAACTCTCTCTACCGCCTCTTCTCATAAGGTAAATGAAAAAGGGAGCACCACATATCGCCGTTATTATCCCCACTGGGATATCGAAGCTCGTGAGGTTCCTCGCCAAGGTATCAGCGAAGACCATAAAGGCCGCCCCTGCCGCCATGGAGAGCGGCATGAGCTGCCTATGATCGGGACCTATCGTCATCCTGACGAGATGGGGAACCATCAACCCCACCCATCCGATGATTCCACTGACAGAAACGGCGGAACCCACGGCCAGTGACGCCGAAGTGATGAAGATGACCCTTTCCCTCTCCACATTGATCCCTAGGGCTTTGGCCTCCTCCTCCCCCATGGACATGGCGTTTAAGCGCCACCGCATAAGGTAAAGGGGAAAACAGCCAACGGCTATGCCGAGAGAGGCCACCTTGACTGCTCCCCAGTCGGCGAGGCTGAAACTACCCATAAGCCAATAGACGATGCTTACTAGTTTATGGGGGTCAACAAGAAACTTCACGATGGAGACCATAGCGGTGAAAAAGGCAGACACCACAACCCCTGATAACACCAGGGGAAGCCTCGAGACCTCACCCTGGCTCCTCGCTATGGTGTAGGTGACGAAGGTGGCGAGAAGGCTGAGGGTGAAGGCCGCAACCTGAATGGGAACCTGCGGAAAGAAAGCAACGGAGAGCGCACAGCCGAAGGCCGCACCTGCCGAAAGTCCGAGAATGAAGGGATCAACCAAGGGATTGCGGAATATCCCTTGCAAGGTCACCCCAGAAGCGGAGAGGGCAATTCCTACAACAGCAGATAGAACGATCCTCGGCAGCCTTATATCAAGCACAATCGCCTTCTCTGGGAGGTCTCCGAGATCGAAAAAGAGGGCTTTCAAAAGGAGTATTGGAGGAATATCATAGGCCCCCAGGAAGAGGGCGACCGCAGCAGCCACAAAGGGTGAAATCGCTATCAAGAAGAGAAGGGGCTTGCTCTTCTTCATGCCTAATTGAATTCCTCTGAGTCGAAGGGAATGCCGAAGACTTTTCTGTAAAACCTATCTGCAAGGCATCGCATACAAATATCGCTGAAGACCTCCGGACATATCTTTTTGGCCATCCAAAGGGCTATCAAAGCGAGCCTCGGTGACCATGTGGACCAAGAGGGGGCTTTATGGACTCTTCCCTCCTTTACCGCCCTTACCGCCGCCCATTGGGAACTCTTGATTAGATCCTGGGGGCCGTATTTAGCGCTGCCCCAGATGAAGATCACATCAGGGTTCCACATAACGATCCTCTCCAATGAAACATCCACGTGCTTCGCCTTTATATGCCGGGCAGGGTTTATCCCGCCTATCATCCCTATCAGGTCGTGCTGTACGCCAATGCCCCCGTTTACCGTAGTGGGTTTCCCCCAAAGCCATAGAACCTTTCGCCTTTTCCCTTCTGGGATCTTTGAAACCCGTGACTTTACAAGATTGAAGATCCCTTCCATTAAGGAAAGAACTTCTTCAGTCTTTCGCTCTTTAGCAAACAACCTGCCACATAATCTCACATTCTGATAGAGCTCTTCAAGGCTTTCCGGATAGACAGCGATTACCGTTAAGCCTCTTTTCTCCATAAACTTCACAATCTGAGGCTTATAGATCCAGATGATTACCAGATCAGGTCTGAGCGCCATGATCGCCTCTATGTTGACATCTCCTCCGGTTCCTACTGGAGGAACCCCTTTCAATTGCTCGAATCTTTGCAGAAGCGTGTTCTTGAAAGCCCAACGGTTGACCCCAACTACTTTGTCCCAAAGACCGAGGGCCGGGATGTATTCGTAGAGGGAGATAAAAACGGCGCGTTTCACGGGGACAGTGACCTCAACCCGCCTTCCAAGTTTGTCCTTTACAACAACAGTGCTGGCCCCTGCTCGAGGGACCAGCATTAATAGAAGGGCTATGATTAAGAAGGGCAACCTCCTTTGCATCTAAAACCTGAGGGTGATCTCTCCGAAGAAGGTCCTCTCCGGGGCCTTGTAGTGACAATAGTAATCCTCATCGAAGATATTGTCGACCGAGAAAGAGATGGTGGCCCACTTGAAGGGGCTGTAAGAGATCTTGGTATCGACGACAAAGTAGGGGTCGTAGCTACCGTAGACACCTTCAAAGTGATCTCTGTTCTCATCATCAGAGTATTGCTTGCTCACGTAACGACCAGTCAACATAAAGGAAAGAGGACCGTAGGTCAATTCCCCTCCGAAATTGGCCATCCTCTCAGGGACATGGGTCAATCTCTTGCCCTCGGTTGCAGGCTTGGCTGGGTTCTCCTTCATCTTGGCCAAAGTATAAGTATAATTGGCAAAGAGCCTTAGCCAGTCCCCAACCCTCTGCTCCATCTCCAGCTCTACCCCGTTGCTCTCGGCCCGACCGGCGTTGATGCGCTTTTTTAGGGTGGGGCTTACATCCTTGTAATAGATGAGGTCCTTTATCCAGTTGTGGAAATAGGTCGCCCTGAAGGTAGCCCCCTTCCAGAGACCCTGTTCCACCCCGAAATCGAGGGAGGTGACCATCTCCGGGTCGAGGTCAGGGTTTGACTCATAGGTCCTCCCCCACCGGGTCCATGTCTTATATAGTTCATAGACGCTTGGGGGCCTGAAGGCCCTCCCAACACAGCCCCGCAAGGTCGTCTTCTCAAAAGGTTTGTAGACCAAGGCCAACTTGGGGCTTAAGGCCCATTCGCTCTTCGAGCCGTACTTCTTATAGCCCATTCCTCCAACCTCATTGATCATTCCGTCGAAGGTCTTCCACCAGTCGGTACGCAGCCCGAGATAGCCGGTGAGGTTATCGAGGATGGAGATCTCCCCCTGGAGGAAAAGGGCAATGGTCATATCCTTTCCCTCGCATTTATATTTGAGGGTCGTCTTTGAATCCTCGTCCGTCCAATCGAGGAGATCGTGCGTCTTGCTGGTCGCCTGGTCATATCTATAGGCTGTCCCCACAGTGATGAGGTGCCTCTCGAATATGGGGAAGGTGAGCTGAAGCTCAGTCTGATAACTATTGGAGGTCGTCTCGTTCACCTCACCAGGCCCCCCAAATCGGGTCGCCCCTCTTAGGGCACTGACCCACCAATCCTCCTCTACATCGACCACCCCAAAGGAGACCTTTAGCTTGGCATCCTTGAAGACCACTGTCTCCAGGCCGATGTTGTAGAGGTTTTGTATATTCCCCCCGTCACCGGAGAGGAAGTGATCCTCCCTGAGGCCTCCGCCTGACCAGACGGGGTTTCCAGCGGCATCCAGCAGATAGGTCTCAGGGTCATCATAGAAATACTTAAATCTGGTCCTCATGAAGGAAAAACGGCCTTTTGTTTCAGGGGTGAAGTTATAGGAGATCTTGAAATCGATAGAATCCTCCCAGCAACCGTTATCACCCCTATCGCCGACCAGATATCTTGGATTACCATACTTATCTGTTGTCGGCTCCCATCCTGTGGTACCTGCTGGCACGGATGACCTCACCACCAGACTCGATGGATACCCATTGGTATGTTTATATCCATAGCTTACAAAGGCACTCAGACGGTCCATAAACCTGTCCCCATAGGAGGCATAAGCGCTCCAGAGGTCATCACTTCCGTATCCCCCTTTTAAGATGAACTCCCTCTTTTCAGGCATCTTGGTGATGATGTTCACCACCCCTCCCATGGCATAGCCACCGTAAAGGGAGGAGAATGGACCCCTCACCACCTCGATCCGCTCCATGTTTTCGGGGAAAAGTCCACCCCATCTAAGACCACCAGTATATGCATCGTTCAAGGTGAGCCCATCCATGAGGATCAAGGTCCTGTTTCCACCAGGGCTGGGGATCCCCCGTACGGTGACCCTGGGTGTGCTGTCCATGAGCCCCTTACCCCTCTTGTCGAAGACACCGGGAAGTAGATTTACGGCATTGTCCAATGCCTGGATGTTTCTCTTCTCTATATCCTCCTTGGTCACCACAGAGACCGAGGCGGGCGCCTCACTTATGGGCTTTTCGGTCCTTGTGGCGGTGACCACTATTTCCTCCAGCTCTATTTCTTCCTTTACCTCCTCAGCGGCTCCTATAATGGGCCCCAGTAAAAGACACATCATTGCACAAATTAACACTATCTTCTTCATTTTCTCCCTCCTTGTCATCCACCCCCTTTTAGTGTAAGAATAATTGAGGGCTGTGGTTTTTTTGCTGCAGCTCCTGGGGCAGGTCAGGTGCCTCACCAGTGCTTGGGCCTGCCCCCCCTTTATCTCCCCCTATCTC
>QMLM01000140.1 GCA_003646745.1 Deltaproteobacteria bacterium
AATTTATCTCTTGGGATCATGATTTTGCTGACCGTAGTCTCCCCCCTCTTTTCAGAGGATATTGCCTTGATGTCCTCCAGGCAGATTATCCCTGCTAGCTTCCCCTCCTCCATTACTAAAAAGGCCTTTTCCCGTTTTTTGAGGATATGATCCTCCATCAATTTTTGAATGGAGAGGGAACCCTCCACGGCCTCAAATTTGGTACTCATTAGATCTTTTGCCTTTACGTCCTTGAGCATCTCCTTCAGGAGGACCTGCCGATATCCTCGTACGGCTGCACTATGTATAAACCAGCCAATAAGGGCTATCCAGAGGCCGTTGAAAAAGAATCCCCTCAAGATCTGCCAGATGCCGAAGATAATAAGGACAAAGGCAATTACTTGGCCAGTAACAGAGGCGATCCGGGTAGCTCGTTTTATATCTCCTGTTGCCTTCCAGGCAATGGCCCGCAGTATTCTACCCCCGTCCAGTGGGAAACCGGGGATGAGGTTAAAGAGGGCGAGAAAGAGGTTGATTATGAATAGATACTTGGCCATGGCTGCAATGGGTTCGTTTATTTCCTGTATCCCAAACCATATGCCCAAAAAGATAAACGCAATGACCAAACTGGAAATTGGCCCCACCAGTGCGATGATGAATTCTCTGGCGGGTGTCTTGATATCCCCAGAGATCTCGGCTACCCCCCCGAAGATAAATAGGGTTATACTCCGTACCTTTTCCCCCTTACTGCGGGCCACCAGAGAGTGGGTCATTTCATGGGTCAGGACCGATGAGAACAGCAGTAAGCTGGTAGCTACCCCTATCAGCCAGTATAGCCAGGGAGGCCAACCTGGGTGTTGACTAGGAAAGTAATGCCCAGCTAGGGCCCAGGTTATAAGCCCGAAGATGAGGATCCAACTCGAGTCGATTCTGATCTCAATACCTAAAATTTTAAAAATACGCCATGAAGTACTCATTTTCCTTAAAAGATAAATAGCATTTTCCCCTAGTCTAAGTCAAAGTATATTTCTTCAAACTCAAAAGCTTGTCCCATCTGATGTGATCGCCAGAGGGGGTCTTTAGAGATAAATTTTTATTGACAATTAGGGAAAAAATCTTATAATTTTGATTGAAAGACTATAATTTTTAAGGAGTTATAGAACATTGTACTGGCTTATAGTGGGTTTGGGGAATCCTGGCAAAAGGTATGAGTTGACCAGACATAATGTAGGTTTTTTGGTGCTGGATAGATTCGCCCAAAAGGAAGGGATTGCCTTTAAAGGGGAGAAAGAAGGGGTTCGGACGGGCAAGGGCATGGTGGTAGAGGAAAGGGTTATCTTGGCAAAGCCCTTGACTTATATGAATAAGAGCGGCGTGGCGGTAAGGAATTTAATAGAGGGCTTGGGGATTCCCCTTGATCGTCTCTTGGTAATACATGACGATTTAGATCTGCCCTTTGGCAGGATAAAGATAAAGAAAAAGGGGGGACATGGGGGACACAAAGGGGTAAAGTCGATAATTGAGTGTTTGGGCAGGGATAACTTTCTGAGATTAAAGATAGGGATAGGTAAGCCAGAGGACCGCGAAAAGACAGAAGAATATGTCCTTTCCCCTTTTTCTAATCACCAGATCCCCCTTTTAGAAGATAGCATTGAGAAGGCCTCTGAGGCTATTAGGGCCATACTATTATATGGAGTTGATAGGGCTATGAATATGTATAATTAACTACCTTTGAGGAAAATCCCTATTCTGCTTCTTCTTCAACCTCCTCTTTTTCTTCCTCTTCTTCTTCAACTATCTCTTCTTCCGCCACAGCTTCCTTTACAACCGTTGGAGGTACTACCGTCACTACAGCTAGCTCAGGATCAGTCAATATCTTTACCTTTTCTAATTTAATATCCCCAACATGAACGGCGTCACCGATGTCGAGGTGGGTAACATCTACCTCAATACTGGGGGGGATGTCTGTGGGGAGGCACTTCAGCTCGATTTCTCTAAGGATCTGTTCGAGCACTCCGCCTTTTTCTACCCCTATGGCTTTACCCACTATATGGATCGGGACATCCACATAAATTTCCTCATCCATGGCGATACTGTATAGATCCGCATGAAGCAATGTTCTTTTTAAAGGATCTATCTGTTTCTCTTTGAGAATGACAGTCCTGGTGATGGGGCCGTCATTCAGCCCTTCAATAGTGAGATTGATCAGGGTTCGCTCTCCAGAGTTCCCACGCAGAACCCTGGCCAGTTCTTGGGGGTTCAAGGTTATAGGTATTGGTGCCTCTTTGTGTCCATAGACTATGGCGGGAATCAGACCTTGGCGTCTGAGCCTCCGGGCTTCCTCTTTTCCCCTTCCCTTTCTAAATTGAGCTACTAGGAGCCTCTCCTCCATCCTTTCCTCCTCTTTTTAAACAAAAAGGGAACTTACCGATTCATTATTGTGGATTCTTCTTATCGCCTCTCCAAAGAGCTCTGCCACCGAGAGGACCTTTATCTTTTTGCAACTACTTCCTTGTAGGCTGATGGGTATAGTATCAGTTACGATGAGTTCCTCAATGGGGGAGTTGTTTATCCTTTTAATGGCGTTGCCTGAAAGCACTGGATGAGTACAGCAAGCGTAGATGGCCGTGGCCCCATGCCCCTTTAGTGCCTCTGCTGCCCTGGTGAGTGTCCCCGCAGTATCTACCATATCATCTAATATGACGGATATCTTCCCTTTTACGTCACCGACAATGTGCATCACTTGGGCGACATTGGCCATTTCCCTCCTTTTGTCAATAATGGCCAAAGATGCATCCAATCTTTTGGCGAAGGCCCTAGCCCTCTCTACCCCACCGGCATCAGGAGACACGATCACCAAGTCATTCTTGAATTTTTTTCGCAAATAATTCAGAAGGATTGGAGAGGCGTAAAGGTTATCTACCGGAATGTCGAAAAAACCTTGGATCTGCCCAGCATGCAAATCCATGGTCAGCACCCGTGAGGCCCCGGCCACGGTGATCAGATTGGCCACCAATTTGGCAGAGATGGGTTGTCTTGGGGCCACCTTACGGTCCTGCCTGGCGTATCCATAGTACGGGATAATGGCATTTATTCTCTCTGCCGAGGCCCTCTTTAAGGCATCGATCAAAATAAGGAGTTCCATTAAATTGTTGTTCACTGGAGGACAGGTGGATTGGACTACAAAGGTGTCTAACCCCCTCACACTCTCATTTATCTCTACCGCAATTTCCCCATCACTGAAGGTCTTCACTAGAGCCCTACCTACAGGAACGTCTAAATAACTGCAGATCTTTTCCGCCAAACCGGGATTGGAGTTTCCAGAAAATACCTTTATTTGGCTATCACGTGGTAACATCTCAGAAATGCTCTCCTGTTTTTAATAAAAAATGATAAAATTGGCTGGGGTGGGAGGATTCGAACCTCCGAATGCGGGATCCAAAATCCCGTGTCTTACCGCTTGACGACACCCCAACCGGCCTATAGATCAGAGGTGGTATGGGCGACAAAAGAGATCCATCCCTCCTCCATTTTCATCTCTTTTGCCGCCCGGTTTGCCTCCTGCTGTCCAGGGAAAAGCCCAAAGACCGTTGGGCCGCTCCCCGTCATTAAGGCAGCTATTGCCCCTACCTCGCATAAGCGTTTCTTTATAACCTCAATCACAGGCATAAGCTCCAACGCTACCGCCTCGAGATCATTACAGAGGAAATTGCCCATCTTTTCGAGATCTTGTGGAAACATCAAAATTTTATTATCCCTTCTGTTCTTTGTCAACCCTTCTTTCACTTTTTGGTACACCTTCTGCGTATATAGGGGGCGGCCGGGGTTAACCAACACCATCCACAACTCCAGTGGAGGGAGCGGTTGCAGCAATCTCTCCCCTCTTCCCCCCATCATCGCTCCCTTACCTAAAATAAAAAAGGGGACATCCGCCCCTATCCTCTCCCCCATCTCCATCAATTCCTTCTGGGAAACTTTCGCCCCCAGAAGGACGTTCATCCCCTTTAGCACAGCAGCGGCATCACTACTTCCTCCTCCCAGACCAGCAGCCACCGGGATCCTCTTGGTAATCTCTATCTTCACCCCCACTGAGAGGCCCGTCTCTTTCAAGAAGAGAGTGGCAGCGCGATAGGCCAAATTTTCCTCTCCGAGGGGAAGCTCGGAATGAAAGCAGGAAAGTACTATCTTTGAAGAAGCAAGCCTTTTGATGTGGAGTTCATCTCCAAGGCTTATGGGATAAATCCATGTTCTAAGCTCATGGTAACCGTTGGCCCTTTTCCCCAAGACTTCTAACCTGAGATTTACCTTAGCCGGGGCACACAGAGATATTTCATTCTGCACCGGAAAGCCTCGGACTGAGATCAGCTAAAGGGCTTCAACCTTTTTTACCCCAGGGATCTGCTCCTTCAGAATCCGCTCTACGCCCATTTTTAGGGTCATAGTGGACATGGGGCAACCTGCGCAGGCCCCTGTCAGTTTGACCTTTACCACCCCATCGTCCACGTCCAGCAGTTCTATATCTCCACCATCTGCCTGCAGAGAGGGCCTGATTTTTCTCAATACCTCTTCCACCTTTTCGCGCATATCCTTCTCCCTTTATTTGTCCTTATCTCTCTTTTTATAACCATTCACTTTGTGGATGTCAACTAAATTACAGTTTTCCTATGACAAGACAGAAGAGGTCTATTATGAGCTTAGGATACACCCCTAATATAAGTGATACCATTCCTACTATTAAGAGGGGTATACTCATCGTTAACGGAGGATCTTTAATTTTAAGGTTTGATAAGCGGGGCTTTAGGGGCCCAAAAAATATCTTTTTCACAGACCAAAACGTGTAACTTATTGTCAGTATGATTGCGGAAACCCCCAATACCGCGATAATTAAGCCAACTGGAGATGTATACATCCCTTTTTCAAAGATACCCGTAAACATAATCCACTCCGCGGCAAAACTACTGAAGGGGGGGAATCCAGACAGCATCA
>QMLM01000141.1 GCA_003646745.1 Deltaproteobacteria bacterium
CCTTTAAGCCCCATTAAAAACACCCTTGAGCCTATCTTCATACCGTGGTATTTTCCATGTAAACTCACGCAAACAACATCGAGGTCTTGAAAAACTTAGAAAGTTCCGGGAGGAAATAGGAGGAAAAATGCGTATCGTCTTAATGGGACAGGCGGCCTTTGGGGCGAAGACACTGGAGGCTTTGCTGGAAAGGGGTGAAGAGGTCGTAGCGGTCTATTCACCGCCGGATGGCCCAGGTGGCCAGGAAGACCCCCTCACGACCTTGGCCAAGGAGAAAAATGTGCCCGTACGTCAACCGACAAGCTATAAGGATCCCGAGGTATTTGCCGACTTTCAAAAATTCTCCCCGGAACTCCTGATCATGGCCTTTGTCACAGCCATAATCCCCGCGCCTTTCTTAAAGTTTCCCAAACACGGAGCGATCTGTTACCACCCCTCCCTCCTCCCCCGCCACAGAGGCGCAAGTGCCATTAACTGGGCCATTATCATGGGAGATGTGCGTACAGGGCTCACCATTTTCTGGCCAGATGAGGGAATAGATACCGGTCCGATCCTGCTCCAAAAGGAGATCTCCATCAATCCCGATGACACCACTGGCTCCCTCTATTTCAACCACCTCTTCCCCATGGGGATTGAAGCGATCTTGGAATCTGTGGATTTGATTAAAAAGGGCAAGGCCCCTCGCATACCGCAGGACGAAAGCAAAGCCACTTATGAACCACCGTGCGACGAAAAGGTCGCCCAGATCGATTGGGCAAGACCTGGCAGAGAGATCTACAATTTAATCAGGGGCTGCGATCCCCAGCCCGGTGCCTATTCCTTCTGGGGGGGCCAGAAGATAAAATTTTACAACGCCCATTTTTCTCCCGGAAAAGTAGAGCAGCCAGCAGGTATGGTAATTGATATAAAAAGAGCAACTCTGGCCATATCAACAGGGGATGGAATCCTTGAAGTTGAAAGGGTTAGAGTCCCTAATATGGGGAAGATAGCTGTAGCTGAGTTTGTAACCAAATCAGCCATCAAAGAAGGTGACCGATTTACGGGAAAGGGATAACTTAAAATTGACTATCCCTTCAAAAATGTGATAAAAGTATATAAGAGAGTGAAAACAGGTGGAGGATAAAGCCCTTTTATAAGATCGAAGACCCCCGAAAGGGGGTTTTTCTTGGCATGGAGTAGGAAAGGATGCCCGTCAAAAAAGAGACAAAGGCCATCATCGCTCTAGAAGATGGGAGGGTCTTTGAGGGGAGGGCCTTCGGGGCCAGGGGAGAAAGATATGGCGAGATTGTCTTCAATACCAGCATAACAGGCTATCAGGAGATCCTGACTGACCCCTCCTACAAGGGACAGATCGTTACCATGACCTACCCCCTCATCGGCAACTATGGGGTCAACCCCGAGGATATGGAGTCCACACGTCCTCATGTAGAGGGGTTCGTGGTCAGGGAATACATCAGGAACTACAGTAACTGGCGGGGGCAGCAAAACCTGGAGGAATTTTTGCAGAAGTACGACATCATCGGGGTGGAAGGGGTAGATACCAGGGCTATCACTCGCCACATCCGCCTGGCCGGGGCTATGAAGGCGGTCATCTCCACGGAGGATCTGGATCACAAGAGGCTGGTGCGCAAGGCCCAAGAGTCCCCAGGGCTTGTGGGTAGGGACCTTGTCAAGGAAGTCACCTGCGGGGAAAGATACCTTTGGTCTTCTACAGAAAGGCCCCACGATTTTCCCACCTTTAAGGTGGTGGCCATGGACTTCGGGGTAAAACATAACATCCTGCGGATCTTGGAAGGGCTTGGGTGTGAGGTAACGGTGGTCCCAGCCGACACCAGCGCCGAGCAAATTCTCGCCCTCAACCCCGATGGTATCTTTCTTTCCAACGGGCCTGGTGACCCTGCTGGAGTTCCCTACGTGGTGGAGGAGGTGAGAAAACTTATGGGCAAACGCCCCATCTTCGGGATCTGCCTTGGCCATCAGATCTTGGGACTTGCCTTTGGGGGAAAAACCTTTAAGTTAAAGTTCGGCCACCGGGGTGGGAACCAGCCGGTAAAAGACCTGCGCACCGGTAAGATCGACATCACGGCCCAAAACCACGGTTTCTGTGTGGACATCGAATCTATGAACAAAGATGAGGTGGAGCTGACTCACATCAACCTCAACGACCAGACACTGGAGGGAATGCGTCATAAGAGATTTCCCATCTACTCGGTCCAATACCATCCCGAAGCCTCCCCTGGTCCTCACGATGCCCGGGGGCTATTTCAGAACTTCCTCACAATGATGAAGGATTACCGAGGTTACTGAACATGCCCAAGAGGGATGATATCCACAAGATCCTGATCATCGGCTCCGGCCCCATTGTCATCAGCCAGGCCTGTGAGTTCGACTACTCTGGGACCCAGGCGTGCAAGGCCTTAAGGGAGGAGGGGTTCTATGTAATCCTGGTCAACAGCAACCCTGCCACCATCATGACCGACCCGGAGATGGCCCACAAGACCTATATTGAGCCCATCACTCCGGAGGTGGTGGCCAAGATCATCGAGCGGGAGAGACCCGACGCGCTGCTGCCCACCCTGGGAGGACAGACCGGACTGAACGTGGCCGTCAAGCTGGCGGACATGGGGGTCCTGGAGGAATATGGGGTAAGGATGATCGGGGCCAACCAAGAGGCCATTCGCAAGGCAGAGGATCGGGAGCTCTTCAAAAAATCCATGGCCCGTATCGGGCTGGAGGTGCCCCGCAGTGGCCTCGCCTACTCCATGGAGGAGGCCAGAAGAGTGGCTGAGGAGATAGGGTTCCCACTCATCGTGCGCCCCAGCTTCACCCTGGGGGGGACCGGTGGAGGGGTTGCTTACAACCGGGAAGAGTTCGAGGTGATTGCCGCTCGAGGTCTGCAAAGCAGCATGATTAGTGAGATCCTCATCGAGGAATCGGTCATCGGCTGGAAGGAGTACGAGCTGGAAGTGATGAGAGACCTCAAGGACAACGTGGTCATCATCTGTTCCATCGAGAACTTCGATCCCATGGGGATCCATACCGGTGACTCCATCACCGTCGCCCCAGCGCAGACCCTCACCGATAAGGAATACCAGCAGATGCGGGATGCCGCCATCGCCGTGATCAGGGAGATAGGGGTAGAGACAGGAGGGTCTAATATCCAGTTTGCCGTAGACCCCTACGATGGTAGAATGGTGATCATCGAGATGAACCCCCGGGTCTCCCGTAGCTCTGCCTTGGCCTCCAAGGCCACGGGTTTCCCCATCGCCAAGATGGCCACCAAGCTGGCCATCGGCTACACCCTAGACGAGATCCCCAACGACATCACCAAGAAGACCCCAGCATCTTTTGAGCCGACCATTGACTACTGCGTGGTAAAAATCCCCCGATTTACCTTCGAGAAGTTCCCGGGTGCTGACGATACCCTGGGGATCTCCATGAAGTCTGTGGGAGAGACCATGGCCATTGGAAGGACTTTCAAGGAGGCGCTCCAGAAGGGACTTAGGTCCTTGGAGATCGGCCGATATGGCCTGGGGGCAGATGGCAAGGACGATGGAATAGTCCCCACCTCTCGCAAGAAACGGGAGAGGTTCTGGGAGATGATTCGGGAGAAGCTCCAGGTTCCCAGGGGAGATCGGGTATTCTGGATAAGGTATGCCCTGGAGGCGGGCCTAGAGGTGGAGGAAGTATACCGTTTCACCCACATCGATCTATGGTTTTTACACAATATAAAGGAGATATTAGAGCTGGAGAAGGAGCTCAGGCGATACCAAGCCGAGTTGAGAAAGATGGACCTCTGGTCGGGGATCAAATCTCTGAATGACTGGCATATACCATCGGAGCTTTTGCGCAGGGCAAAGGAATACGGCTTTTCTGACCGGCAGTTGGCCCATATATTGGGCTTCGACGAGATGGATATCCGCAGGTACCGCAAGGAACAGGGCATCGAAGCCGTCTTCAAGCTAGTGGATACCTGCGCGGCAGAATTCGAGGCCTACACCCCTTATTACTACTCCACTTATGAGGAGGAGGATGAAAGCCGTATTAGCACTAGACCCAAAATTATGATTCTCGGAGGGGGACCCAACCGGATAGGCCAGGGGATAGAGTTTGACTACTGTTGCGTCCATGCAGCCCTGGCCCTCAAGGAGGATGGCTATGAAACCATCATGGTCAACAGCAATCCAGAGACGGTGAGCACTGACTACGATACCTCCGACAAACTCTATTTCGAGCCTCTCACCCTGGAGGATGTGCTGGACATCTGCGACAGGGAGGGGCCTAGTGGTGTGATCGTCCAGTTCGGGGGGCAGACACCATTGAACCTGGCCCTTTCCCTAAAAGAGGCGGGGGTGCCCATTATCGGAACCTCTCCTGAAAGCATCGATCGGGCCGAAGACCGAGAGAAGTTTAAGACACTGTTGAAGAAACTCGGCCTTCACCAGGCCCCTAACGGTACCGCCACCTCGGTGGAAGAGGCCAAACAGATAGCTCGAGAAATAGGCTATCCCCTGGTGGTGAGACCCTCCTATGTCTTGGGGGGCAGAGCCATGGAGATAGTCTATGACGAAGACGATCTGGATTCGTTCATGGCCATGGCGGTGGAGGCATCTCCTGATCACCCCGTACTCATCGACAAGTTCTTGGAGGACGCCATCGAGATCGATGTGGACGCCGTGGCCGACGGCACCAGTTGTGTGGTAGCGGGAATCATGGAGCATATAGAGGAAGCAGGCATCCATTCTGGGGACAGCGCCTGCGCCATTCCCCCCTTTAGCCTCAGCGATAAACAGATAGAGGAGCTGAAGGCCCAAACATATGCCCTGGCCGCCGAGCTGGGGGTGGTGGGACTGATCAACATCCAATATGCCATTAAAGGAGACACCATCTATGTCTTGGAGGTAAATC
>QMLM01000142.1 GCA_003646745.1 Deltaproteobacteria bacterium
GATATATGCCTGTTAAACTCTCTTATTTTAAAGACATAAAAGTGGATTATGTCCTTGCAGGTCATTTCCACTCAAGCTTCGATGTCTGGAGATTAGAAAACGGGGGATATTTCGTGTATCCAGGATCTCCGATTTCTATAACTAAGAGAGAGAAGGGGCAGAGAAAGGTAAATATCTTTGAGGTTGGAAGGCCACCCCAAGAATACCTCCTTGAAACCCCTCATTTTGAGGAAATCATAATAGACCTAGATCCCTTTAAAGGCCAGGATCCTGTAGAAATTATAGAAAAAGAGTTTAATAGACTTCATAAGGAGGCAACGGTTATTCTGTCAGTTAAGGGGTTCATAAATGGCAAAGCCCTCGGAATGAGTGAGACAGAGATAATGGGAAAGATAGAAGAAATTGCCTCAGAGAGATGTGCTGAGAGGCATTGTGAATTCAGAGATATACATGCGATAATCGAAGATGATTTATTTAAGAGCTTTTTAAGGAAACTTGAACAAAAGGAGTATGATGAAGAAAAAAAGAGACAAATGCGTGAAATAGCAATTAGGGCAATGATGCAGGCGGTGTCATGAAGATAAAGGAATTTTCGATAATACGATATGGCCCGTTGCCGAGCACGGGGCGAATTTTTTTGGGTAATTTTAATCTTTTTTTTGGTAAAAACGAGGATGGAAAGACCCTCACAATAGATGCGCTTGTAAAGTTACTCCTGGGGCGGAATATCAAGGGTTTTGAGAAAATAGATCGAGTTGAGGAAAATCCAGAGGGGTATCTACTCATAGAAGACGAAGAAGGTGAAGAGATTAAATTACCAGAAAGGGGGAATTTGTTAGAAATTTCGGGTCTAACCTCGTCAGAATGTCGCAATATTTTTGTGATAAGGGATAGCGATCTCTCAATCACCCGTGAAAGTGAGTTTTATACCAATGTGACAGATCGGCTCACAGGCTTGAGGACAGAGGAGATTTCCAAAACAAAGGAGGCCCTTAGGGAGATAGGTAAAATAACACCTAGCGGTATATTCCGTGATATTAAGGACGAAAGATTAAAGACAAGGATAGAAGATGCAAAAGACCTTTTGGGGGAAATTGAGGGTTTAACTAAAGAGGTTAAAGAGGAGAGATTTGATGAACTTCAAGAAGAATGGGTAAGATGTAGTGAGCAAATAGGTGAGGTCTTACAAAAAATAGGAGATCTTGAGAATGCTAGAAAAAGGGAGAAATACAAGAGGGGAAGGGAGGCGCTAGATAGGCTCAAAAAAAGCTTGGAGAGACTTAAAGAGTTAGAAATTTACGATGAGGACGACGAGCTGTTATGGAGAGATTGTGAAAGAGAGATTCAAAACTACGAAGTAGAAAAAGAAAAGTTATTTAAAGATCTTAAGGAAAATGAAAAAAAACTCAAGGAAATAACGGAAAAATTGGTGGAGAAGGGGAAAAATTTTCTAGTTTTTGTGGAGAGAAAGAGAAAGCTAGATGAAGAAGTCAGACCAAAATTGAAGAACTACGAGATAAAGATGGCAGATATGGCGCTAAAAGAGGTTAAAAACAAATTTTTTACTTCAATAGGGATAACTTTTGCGATTTTACTCGGGATATCTTTAATTGGGATCATCGTCAAGCCATCATTAATATTTTACATTTTGGCCGTGTTATTTTCAATTTCAACTGGGTTTTCATGGATATTTAAGTTCCAATTCGTAAGAGAGAGGGCTTGGCTTGCACGAGCGTTGGAAGAAATCAAAATAACCACCTCTAAATTTGAATTAGATGCAGAGAATGCCCATGGGATTCTCTCAAATATTCAAAAGTTTGATGATGAGTATCTGGAGAGGGAAAAAGAGCTTAGAGAAATTGAAAGGGAGCATGATCTGTTGAGAGAAACGATAAAGGACCTTAAAACAAGGAGGATTCCAGCAATTGAGGAGAAGATCAAAGAGGCTGAAAAAAGGATAAATGAGATAAAGGGGAAATCTGGGGTGCAGACTCTTCAAGAATACAAGGAAAGACTTAATATAAAGACAGACAACGAAGGGGAGAAAAATACGCAAATTGGCGTACTTAAGAGCCACTTTGGTTCGGAAGGAGAGACCTTAGAAGCGATGATTGCGCATTGGGAAAGGGAAATTGAAGCCCTTGAGGCCTATGAAAATAAAGCGGTAGGTGTGATATTCGATGAAGGAAGGGAACAAGAGTTGAAAGGGAAAAGGAGAGAGCTCGAAGAGGAGAAGGACGAAATATTCGAGAAGATGAGGGGCTTTCAGGAAAGGCTAAAAGAGATAGAGGGCAAAGCAAATAAGATTTTGAGAAGAGAGGATTATTTACATTGCAAAACGTCTGTAGATTTAGACGCAGTTAGAGATGAGTTGCAAGAATTCATAAACAGAAACGAGAGTAATAAAGATGCTGTCTTAAAGGTCATAAAGATTTTTGAAGAGATAGAAATAGAGGAAAAAGAAAGGGTCTCTGAGCTTTTTGGTGGAGATAATTATATTTCGAAGTATTTTAACGATATAACAGACGGGCTTTATAAGGAGGTATCCTTCAATCAAGGGGGAGGAGAGATCGAGGTCAGGCGTAAAGATGGGGTAGTATTAGAGGCTGGAAAACTGTCTGGTGGCGCCTATGATCAATTATATCTTTCTATTCGACTTGCTCTAGGGGAAAAGATTTTAAAAGGCAAGAAGGGATTCTTCATCATGGATGATCCATTTATAAAAGCGGATCCCGATAGATTACGAAAACAGATTGAGATGCTGTATAGGATAAGTGAGTGGGGATGGCAGGTATTGTACTTTACAGCAAAAGAGGAGATTAGGGATGTCTTGAAGAAAAAAATAGATAGCGGTGCCATTAATTATGTCGAAATTCAAGGGATATATTTTTAAAGATATCCCCTTTGTGTAACCCTCGCTTTAGGGTTAAGGTGGGAGAAAGGGTTTGACTTTTCCCATCTCCATGGGTAACATAGGTACGTTGCAGTGGAGATGTACAGATGCAGAGGTTATGGGCTCCTTGGAGGATATCTTATATATTGAACGACAAAGAGGATGGCTGTATCTTTTGTAATAGGTTGCAGGGAGGGGATGATCGTAAAGGTTTGATTCTGCATAGGGGTAGGTATACCCTCGTTATGCTGAACAAGTATCCGTATAATAATGGCCACCTGATGGTAGCTCCAAAACGCCATGTGAAGTCTCTGGAAGATCTCGAACAGGAGGAGATGAACGACCTGATTTTTACCATCCAGCGTTGTGTCGCCCTTTTAAAGAAGGTCCTTTCCCCGCATGGATTCAATATCGGGGCCAATCTGGGGAAAGTAGCAGGGGCAGGGGTAGAGGATCACCTCCACTTCCACATTGTCCCCCGATGGGAAGGGGACACAAACTATATGCCTGTTCTGGCTGATACGCGAGTCATTCCCGAGCACTTGCAAGATACGTATGATCGTCTTTATCAGGTCTTCAAAGACTTTTAGGATATGAGGTTATTAAAGATCATTCTTATTGTCTTGCTTTTTTTCTTAACGGTTACCTTCTCTTTACAAAATATGGAGGAGGTAAAGATCCACTATTATGGATTAATAGATTCCTTTACTGCCCCTCTTTTCACCGTGGTGTTGACTGCTGTGTTGTTGGGGGTCATTATCGGGGCAGTAGGTGGGATGCTCACAAATATTAAGCTCCGTATAGAGCTAAGCAGAAGGAAAAAAGAGGCGGAGGGGATGAAAAAAGAGCTGGAGGCATTAAAGGGAGAGGTCTCTCCTAAGGCTGATTTTCCTTCCTTTCCTTCCGTCGACCAGTAACCCGCAAAAATGGAATTCTTCGACCCCGAAGGGGCCCCTTTGGTTACCCCCAGACAGATGGTGAGGAACCTCACCCACAGGTGGATAGGTACAAAGGCCTTGCAGGTAGAGACCTGTGCCCTGATTACCTTCATCCCCCATGACTTGAGGGCGTTGGTCAAGGCGCTAAGGGGGGAACCGTTGTTGCCGTGGAAAGGGTACAGAGAGGTATATCAGGGGTATATAGGGAACAAGAGAGTAACTTTGGCCCTTTCCCCTTTTGGGGCTCCTAATGCCGTGGCCCTAGCCGAGGAACTCGCTGCCTTCGGGATGCGCAAGGCCCTCTTTCTAGGCTATTGTGGTTCATTGCAGCAAAGGGTAAGGGTGGGAGATATAGTTGTTCCAATTGAGGCCATAAGGGAGGAAGGGACATCTTTCCACTATCTACCCGCAGATGTCCCCTGTCGTCCCTGGCAGGAGATACAGGCTATCATCGTGGATGTCTTGCGCAAGAACAAGGTCCCCTGTCATGAGGGCAAGATATGGACAACCGATGCCATTTATAGGGAGACGAGGGGGAAGGTGAGAAGATATCAAGAAGATGGAGTTTTGGCAGTAGAGATGGAGTTCTCCGCCCTTTTCGCCTTTGGGATCTCCCGGGGAATAAAGGTAGGGGGGTTCTTGGTGGTCTCCGATGAACTTTTTGAGGGGAGATGGCATCCTCGTTTTTTTTCCCTGCAGCTTGTCCGCGGGGCGAGAAAGGCCCGGGCTATGGCCTTGGAGATCTTGCAGGAGATGCTTTAGGTATCCTGTGGAGAAATGGCCACTTGGTTTTTCCCATTTTCCTTGGCCCGATAAAGCATTTGATCAGCGCGGCGGATCAGATCCTCTTCTTCCTCCCCTTTTTGTAAGATGGCGATCCCTAAACTAGCCGTGCAGCCTACCTTCTCGCCGTAATAGTCTAAGGAAATGCTCTCAATGATCCAGCGGAGCCTCTCGGCTACCTCCACTGCCTTTTTTGCCTCATTCTGCC
>QMLM01000143.1 GCA_003646745.1 Deltaproteobacteria bacterium
CACACAAAGGCTTCTTCTTGGCGGGGATTCTATACATCTTTTCCAAGATCGGATGCCGGCGAAACCCTATGGCCTCCCTATGGATGATGAGATAATGGAGATAAGTTATTGCCTTCTCCCGCACATTGTTAAACTCTCCTATGAGGGCATTCAGCTCTTTTACCCCTCTTGTCTCAACCTCCACAGCCTTTATCCGTTCCTCCAATGCCATTAGCTTGCGAAGGCATTCATCCAACCTTTGCCCAGTACGTCCCAAGGCCTCTGCCTTCTCCCGCATAATATCCAGCTCGGCCTGAGTGGGGACATCAGGGCCGAGGTGTCCACGCCTTTGCCTCTTTAGCCGATTATCATCAAGACCGCTATCCGTAAAGCAAACTCCTTCCTCTGACCTCAAAGGCAAGGTCTCCTAGGCCTGAAATTTTTATAATATTTGGTTAAATTATATTATCCCAGAAATTTCATTGTCAATGATCAAAACATAAATTGATATACGGCCTCACGCGGATCACCCCCCTGATACAGGACACGGTAAATTTGTTCCACAATAGGGAGCTCCAATTTGAACTCTTCGCCCACCTTGTGGGCGACCTTGGTAGCCCTGATCCCCTCTATCACCTGTCCTATCTCTCTTTGTGCCTCTTCTATGGACAGTCCTTCCCCTATCTTCTCCCCAAATCTCCTGTTGCGACTGTGTTCGCTGGTGCATGTGACAATTAGGTCTCCTAAGCCCGAGAGCCCCATAAAGGTAAGGGGGTGGGCCCCCAGGGCACCACCCAGAGTTGAGAGCTCCTCTAAGCTCTTGGTAATGACCGAAGCCTTGGTATTCACTCCCATTTTTAACCCATCGCAGATCCCCGCCCCTATGGCGAAGACATTCTTGAATACCCCCCCCAATTCCACCCCTACCAGGTCTTCGTTGACATATAGTCTAAAAAAAGGGGTCTCCAAGATCTCTTTTGCCTTCTGAGCATAAGTGGGATCCTTGGAGGAAATCTCCACCGCTGTGGGGAGTTTGCGGACTAATTCTGAGGCAATGGAAGGACCTGAGACTGCCACAATCCCCCTCCTCAACTCTGGGGGAAGCTCTTCCTCGATGACTTGGGACATTCTCAACCCTGTATCTACCTCCATCCCCTTGGCAAAGTCGACGATGATGACCCCTGGGGAGAGGTATGAGGCCATTCGCCTAGATACTTCTCTTACGGCATGGGAGGGAACAGCCAAAACAATGACCTCTGCTCCCTCTAAGACCTGGGAGATCTCTACAGAGATATCGATCTCGGCAGGGATGTAATGGCCGGGCAAATACCTGGGATTCTCTCTGCCCTGCGCGATGGCCTCTGCCACATCCCTTTCTATTGTCCATAAGGTAACACGATGCCCTTTCTCCCACATCATTAAGGCCAAGGTAGTACCTAAATTGCCCGCTCCCAGAATGGCCATCCTGCGTCTGCCCATCTGCTGCCTCCTGATGGGCCCATAGCTTATCAAAATTGGGTTTATAAATCAAACAGAGTAGAGTGTAGGATATAAAGGGAAGGTCCTCTTTGTGTCGTCACATAAATGAAAGAAGATTCAAAGATAAAAAACGATGGGTGGGATCAGAAGGCTATCTTTTCATCTGCGATCCTGTCTACCACCTCATAGATCTCTTGCTGGCGTACAGGCTTCTCCAAATAGGCAAAGGCACCTAGGTGTTCTGCCTTCTCCTTCATCTCCAGATTGCTATACGCAGACATGAGGGCTACTCGGGCTGAGGGAAATTCCCTCTTCACAGAACGAAGCAGTTCGAACCCGTCTGCCCAGGGCAGAGAAATGTCGGCCAAGATCAGATCATATCCCTCGTTACGCACAGCTTGAGAGATAGTAGAGGGATTAAATCCTTTACCCAACCTGATGTGATCCATTTCATCTATCAGCTTAAAGAGGAGATAAAAATGCTCTATGTCGCTCTCTACGATCAGAATGGAGACAAGGTGATCTCTGTCGGTTTTAAAATAGCGGAAGAAGGCATCGACCACTTTGGGATCAAATTGAGTACCTGAGTTCTTTTTTAGTTCAAAACAGGCGCGCAAGTGAGGCAGGGGGATATTATAAGGTCTTACCCGTGTCATGGCCTCATAGGAATCGGCCACGGCCAAGATCCTCGACAACAATGGGATCTGCTCGCCGCGCAGACCATCAGGATACCCTGTACCGTCATATCGTTCGTGATGGCCTTTAATAATAGGCAAGACATCTCTAAGCTCTTCTACTGAGGAGAGGATCTCTACCCCCAGGGATTGGTGATTTCTCAATTGGTTTAAGGCCTGAGCCTTCATCTTTCCATTACCATTTAGTATCGTATCCGAAACTACCAATTTACCTAGATCATGCAACAACGCGGCCCACTTGAGCAATTCTGTCTGGCCATTTTCCAATCCCATATATTGGGCTATCTTAAGGGAATAGTACATCACCTTTTTCGAATGCCGATAAGTAGACTCATCTTTGAGCCTCAAGGCAGTCAAAAAGGATCTTACTATCCCCTCTAACGTCCTGCCTTCCATCACTTCTCCCCCCTACGCTTTTTTCTTCGTAACCTTATACATTTTCTGTGCCAGCTTAAGCCCAACTCTGCCCATCTCAAAAATGTCGGGAAATTCCCAATATTAGGAGGAAACAAAGGTGAGGAGACCCTTGCACAAAAGGAAAAGAACAATATTTCGTCACTTTTGGTGACACTTTTAGTCACCGAAAAGTTAACTTTTTGTAAAAAAGAGATCTATTAGATACTATGAAATTAAGGCCACTAGGGCAGACAAGGAAAGTATCTCGGCAAGTTCTCCTACGGCCCCTATCACATCGCCGGTGATCCCACCTATTTTCCTCACAAAGTATAGACCAGCGGCATAGGAAAAAATCCACACCAGCGCCATTGCCCCTACTCCTGTTAGACCCTGGATGAAGACAGAGACAAGCAGGGCTATCGCCGTAGCCCACCAGAAATCCTCCGGTTTGAGGTAGCTTGCAAAGGCGATCCCCTTCCCCTCCTCGCGCACATAGGGGAAAAACCTCGTCAGATAAACCATAGCCCATCTCCCTAAAGTTGGGAAAAGGAGCAAAGAGAGGGTGCTTTTTGTCTCGATTAGCTGGCTTATAAGAAGATACTTAGCCATCAGGGCCAACACCAGCCCTATCATCCCAAAGGTCCCTACCTGGCTGTCTCGCATGATACGCAATATCTCCCACTTCTCCTTTCCTCCCCCTAGGGCGTCAAGGGTATCGGCAAGGCCATCCAAATGGATCCCACGGGTAAATATGCTCAGAAGGGAAAGGAGAAAGAGGGCGTTTACTGTTGGAGGAAAGGCTGCCTCAAAGGCGTGGGCACACAACCAAAGAAGCAGACCCAACAACAAGCCTACCAAGGGGAAAAGGGCCATGGACCTACCCAATTCTTCCTTCCCCACCCCCTTTCCCTCGATCGGGAAAATGGTGAGAAAGGAGATAGCGGCCATAAGCCTTTTATTTAATGAAACTTCCTTCATCTCATCCTCCTATGTTAAAAAGGGCTTTCGCATCTCCTTTGACGATAAGTGGCAACCCAGCTATCATCATAACTACTACGTCGGCGATCTCGCCTATCCTTTGGTTCAAACTTCCGGCCAGATCCCCAAAACGCCTGGCCAGTGGATTATCGGGTACTATGCCCATTCCTACTTCGTTGCTCACAAGAATTAAAGGCGTTGTGGCTGCTTTACATGCCCCTATGAAGCCATCCATGTATCTCTCTGCTTCGGCCGCACATCTACCCAAAAGATTGGACAGCCAGAGGGTGAGGCAGTCCACTAAAATCACCTGATATCTTCTCGCCTTTTCCTCAATGATTTTGGCAATCTCTAATGGTTCCTCCACCGTATCCCACCCCTTTCTCCTCTTTTTATGTTCCTCTATCCGTCGCCTCATCTCCGCATCCAGTGGCTCGGCGGTGGCCACAAAGAGCCTCCTCTCTCCCACCGATTCGGCCACCTTTTGGGAAAAGGTGCTTTTGCCGCTTCTGCTACCACCGATTACAAGGAGGATCTTGAACCCCATCGGCCTTTACCTCCCCAGGGGGCAAAAACGCATCAGCCCCATCAGCTCGGCCACAGCTGCGATGGTCACCCCATAGAAGATAACCGGCTTGTCGATGAGAAACTGCTCTAAAGTCCCATTTACCGCAGTGGTGCCCGTAACCACAGCTAGATCACACCAAGCAAGGTTTTCGGCCGTCCTATTAGGCCCCTCGATGAGTACCCCAAACCTTTCTTTTCCTATATTTTCCTCATCGAGATCGGTGATCCTGAGTTCAAAGTGCTCCGCCAAGACCTCTGCCATGCGCGGTTGCATCCCCACCAGGGCAACTTTGGGGAAACCATAGTTCTTTCGAATATGGTTCAATAGTTCATGGCCACAGCGAGGGGGATCCGCATCTTTGCAGTGTATTGTCCCTTTTACTGCTCCCAGATATCTCGCTATGGCGTTTAGAGAGGAGATAAGGATGGCCCGACGGTAGTTATTTTTTAGCTCCATCTCCAAAATCTCTGACAGCGGCCCTGAAAAGTCACCGTACATATCGGTGTAGGCTTGCCCGATGGAGCCACGGAATTCGGCCTGCATCAATCGCTCTCTGCCTTTGAGTAGCGGATAATCGTCCTGCTCGGGGTTCCCTATCGCCTCTTGAGGGGTAAGGGGAAAGGCCTTGATCTGGATTTCCTCTCGACCAAAATCCCCTTCTTCTACCATTCTTCTAAGC
>QMLM01000144.1 GCA_003646745.1 Deltaproteobacteria bacterium
GGCGTGGGATTCTCTAAGGCGCGGGATGCAGCCTCCACTGCATCAGCCAACATCACCAACCCTGCCTCCTTTGTTTGCGGCTTAGGACCTAGATACCTGAAATCCCTCTCATCCACCTCCTGCACCCCTGGATTCTCCTGCTCCTTGGCCTTTTGAAAAAAATAGTTGATAAGCCTGGTACCGTGATGCTGACCGATAATATCAATGATCTTGCTCCCTAATTTATACTTCTTCGCCAACTCTATCCCGTCTTTTACATGGGAGACAAGGATTAAACTACTCATACTGGGAGTGAGCTTATCGTGTCGATTATCCCCTGCCTTCTGGTTTTCAATGAAATATTGGGGTTTTTTGATCTTACCGATGTCGTGATAATAAGCACTTACCCTCGCTAGCAACGGATTTACATTAATGGCCTTAGCCCCTGCCTCCACTAAAGATCCCACAATCATGCTGTGATGGTATGTCCCCGGAGCCTTCATGAGCATATCTTTCAAGACAGGTCGGTCCAGGTTGGCTAGCTCCAATAACTTGATATCCGTGGTATAGCCAAATATCGACTCCACGAGCGGGGCCAGCCCCACCACAATCACTCCTGCGGCTACTCCCCCTGCCAAGCCCATTATTAGGTTAAATAAGGTATTTACCACAAAAAGTTCGGAGGAGATCATCCCGTAAAAAGAGGTGAGCAAAATATTGGTTACCCCTACTAGAAGACCGCCTTTTATCAATTCAAATCTCTGGTCGCAGCGGGCTACGCTGTGGGCCCCCACAACACTACCTATAAGATAAAAAATGGGAAAGAAGATCCCCTCCCTCAGTAGTAGGCCGGAAAGTAAGCTGATAAATATGGAGTAGACCAAAGCCACTTCGGAGTTAAGTACTATCCTGATTAACATAGCCCCAGCAGCTATCGGGAAAAAGTAATAATAAGAGGTAAACGGAACTTTGGGAAAGGCATCGGCAAGGGCCTGGGCAACAAAGGCAGAAATCCTCGCCATCCCTAAAGAGGAAACCAACACGAGGACGAAGAAAAAGAGGTCTTTGGTAGTAAGGGATATCTTTTTGATATTCTTGGTGGAGAATAGATAAAATACCGTAATGAAAAAAGCGGTTAAGAAAATAAGACCCAAGATCATTGCCAAGGTGTTATTCTTGCGCCACCCTTCTCGCAAGGCCTCTAATTTGAGGAGACCTTCTTGCGTCACCCTTTCGCCTTTCTTCAAAAGTATCTCGCCCTTTTTAACCTGGAAGAGGACCGGTTTTACACGATTGCGCGCCTGCTGCCTTCTGCTGCTCGTCTCTTGTCTGTTGAAGGTGAGGTTGGGGAAAATAAGGTTGTGGGCGACCTTCAAAATCACCCCGCGCAGTTCTGCAGGCACGTCTTTCGCCTGAGGTCCCTTATTAATGGCTTTATTAATTATCTCTTTGGCCTCATGGTAATCTAGGAAGGTATGTAAGTCCCTCCTTATTACTTCCTGGCCGGTTTTGATATTTCTCACTACAATTCCCTCCTGCAGGAGGAGTTCCTTATTGCTAACTATGCCCTTCTTCATAAGGGGAGCAATTAAGTCCACTATGCTCTTTAATACCCTCCCATTGAAGCGATGACTTTTTAAGGCTTTATATTCATTTGGAGAGAGGGAAAAACCCAAAATCCTCTCCACCTCTTCCTTTAGATCACCTTCATCCTTTCGAACCCCCTCAACCCGATACCTCCTCATCAATGAAAAGGCAGAATGTATAATCCCTTCAACCTCAGCTAGCACAGAGGGATCATAATCATATACAGGGAGGACCCTTCTAGCTGCATCCTCTCTTTTCCTCCCAGTGGCTCTTTTGTCCTTCACTAAAAGATCGCGATCTGCTCTGACATCCTTTACAGCCACATCTCCCACCTTATAGTCAGTAGGGGCCACCTCCAAGGTGGGGGAAAGAAAAGCAGCAATGGACAAAGAGGCAAAGATTAATAAAAACCACCTCTGTACATGGGCTCTTTTGAATGTGCCCCAAAGAGCATTATCCTTCATTTTCCCCCATAATAGTAAAAGGGGGAATTTCCCCCTTTCTACTTTCGTCCCGCTCATTGTCTTCATTGCCTCAATTCTCCATGGGTCTGCTCTGTCTCTCTGCTTCCTCATAGGCCTTTATAATATCCTGAACCAAGGGATGCCTTATCACATCTTTCTCGCTGAAATAGACGAACCTTATCCCCTTAATTCCCCTTAAGATATGCTGAATCTGGATCAGGCCTGAGGCCTTACCTTCCGGCAGGTCAACCTGAGTGATATCCCCTGTGATCACCACCTTGGAGCCGAACCCCATCCTTGTGAGAAACATCTTCATCTGCTCTGGCTTGGTGTTTTGAGCTTCATCCAAGATAACGAAGGAATCGTTTAATGTCCTGCCCCGCATAAAGGCCAAAGGGGCTACCTCAATAATCCCCCTATCCATCAATTTTGTCGCCTGATCAAACTCCAACATGTCATGGAGGGCATCATATAGGGGTCTCAGATAGGGGTTGACCTTCTCATAAAGATCCCCTGGCAGAAAGCCCAGCTTTTCCCCCGCCTCTACTGCAGGGCGGGTCAGGATGATACGCTTAACCTCCTTCTTCATCAAAAAAGCCAAAGCCATCGCCATGGCCAGATATGTCTTGCCCGTGCCTGCAGGACCTATCCCTATTACCATATCATACCTTCTGATAGCATCAATATACTCTTTTTGTACCACAGTCTTTGGAGTGATAACTTTTTTCTGGGAGGAGATATATACCGTATCGAGAAAGATATCTTCCAAGTTGACCGAACTGTCTGCCGAAAGGATTCGGATGGCAAAATCGATATCGCTGACATATATCGGATAACCCCTCCTGAGGAGCTTTTGGAGTTCCTTAAGCACCCTACCGGCTAGTTCAACGTCTAACTCATCCCCTTCGATAATAACCCTGCCACCTTTAGAATGGATCTTTACCTCTAGATTCCTCTCTATGGCCTTCAGATGATCATTATGGGGGCCAAAGAGGGCTTTCGCTTCCTCTATATCCTCAAAATTTAAGTTCTTCTGCAATAATCCCCCTTTTCTTTATTTTACTGCCAGCATAATTTGTGCCGGATATCTTTCAAGAAATTCTCTCCTTTACCTCCTCCACGATCTTGGGGAGTATCTTACCAGCGGCCCCTTGCAAGAGATAATCAGATACAGAACCGGTCAAGGTAGTGGGCTCCATATTTATCTCCACTACTTTCGCTCCGTTTCTTTTCGCTACAATGGGTATCTCTGCTGCAGGATAGACCACTGCTGAGGTTCCTATTACCAAAACCAGCTTGCATGTTCTCGCCCCTTCATAGGCCTTACTTTGGGCCTCCCATGGGATGGGTTCGCCAAAAAAGACCACATCAGGTTTAAGGATAAATCCACAATTGGGACATCGGGGAGGGACTTCCTCCAAAGACAATGAGGTTGCCTCCTGGCGATATCCACATTCCAGACATATCAACCATTGATTGGAACCATGAAACTCTATAACCTCTTTACTCCCTGCCCTTTGATGCAATCCATCCACATTTTGGGTAATCACGGAACTCAAAAGACCCATCTGCTCCAATTCCGCCAAGGCGAAATGGGCAGGATTGGGTTCGGCACTCATTACCAATTCCATCATCTCCTTTAACATACGCCAAACCTTCGCAGGATTTGACCGAAAGGCACTGATGTGGGCATACTCTTCGGGATCGTATCTGCTCCACAATCCTTGTGCACTGCGAAAATCAGGGATGCCACTTTCCACTGAAATCCCTGCACCAGTCAGAGCAATAGTTTTTTGGGAGCCTAAGATGTCCTCTGCAGCCCTTTTTATCAAGACTCCTAACTGCTGCGGCCAAGTACTCACCTCTGACCTCCTTAGCGTTTGCAGAGTACTTTAGGAAGTTGCTGCCCGTCTTTTACTAACTCACTTTCCTCATCACCAACCATTTTTACATAGCTTTCTTCTATACATCTGTCTCTTATTGTTACTCTTCGAAATAACTCTATTTTCTAACCAATATACTGGGATTTCTCCAAGGTGAGTAAATTTATGCTCTTTTTCATGGAGGCCTTTTGGATAAAGGTCTTCCCTTAGGTAATAAACAGGACCAGGACAGTAGATTCCGCAGTCATAAAAGTGGCAAGCATAATGTGGTGCCTTCCCCTATCCTTGTCCCTGCCAATTTTACCAGCCAAACCCATCCTACACAGACAATTATAATAAATACCTAAGGCAAGAAAGTCAACTTAACCACTTTTATTTTTATCCTTTTGAGGGCTTTTGTGCAACAACGAAGACACTAACGCCAATCGGAAAGTTAATACCCAGCGATAACAAATAGTTTTCAACCTTTAAAAGTTGAATCAAAAGAAAGTTTAGCAAGTAGTTGATTTGTTTAAGCTGATTTGTTGAAACTCTCTGTAAAAAAGGAAACTTTAATAAAAGTCTATAAGATAAGGGAGTCAATCCCAAAAATTTGTGAATACCCATGAGATAACAGCAACTTCAATAATGGACCACCTGAGCAGCCAATTTCCAAAATTTTAATGTTTTTTTGCTTAGAGAAAATTTTTTTAATTAAGTTCAAGATAATCCCTCGTCTACCAACAAACCACCAATGTCTTTCCTCTAAATAATGATATACGCTTTCAAAA
>QMLM01000145.1 GCA_003646745.1 Deltaproteobacteria bacterium
AAGATGTCAATGCCATGATTACCGAAGGCGCTTGGGCCTTTTTCAGACGACAATATTCTAGCATTGGCATTACTGCTATTATAATAGCAGTATTAATTGGCGCTATTCTAGGCCTTTTAAGTAGCGAGGCGGAGTTGAAGAGGCTAGGAATATCTGCCTTTGGCCTAGGATGGAGAACAGCGGTTGCTTTCCTTGCGGGCTCTTTCTGTTCATCTCTTTCCGGATTTATAGGGATGCTGATCGCAGTTAAGGCAAATGTGCGCTGTGCTGCTGCCTCCCATCGTGGTCTAAACCAGGCTATTCAGATAGCGTTACGTGGCGGAGCAGTCTCTGGTTTTCTTATTGTTTCTTTAAGTCTACTGGGGGTCACTGCGATGTTTTTTGCGTTTGGAGGTATCAGACATCCTGAGATTGCTCCTCATCTCATCGTTGGTTTTGGTTTTGGTGCAAGCATGGTCGCTCTTTTTGCACAGCTTGGCGGTGGCATCTTTACAAAGGCTGCTGATATGGGGGCTGACCTTGCTGGGAAGGTTGAGGCCGGAATCCCTGAGGATGACCCTCGCAATGCGGCTGTAATTGCCGATCAAGTAGGAGATAATGTCGGTGACTGCGCCGGCCGTGGGGCAGATCTTTTTGAGTCTACAGCGGCAGAAAATATAGGGGCTATGATAATTGGTGTGGCGTTGTATCTAACTTCTATAAAGGCGGGTGTCCCTGCGCTTATTGCTGTTGGCTGGGTCCTCTTTCCCCTTGTGATTCGCTCATTTGGCATCATTGCTAGCTTGGTAGGGATACTGGTTGCTCGCAGTAAAAGCGAGGAAGAGAATCCGATGAATGCCCTCAACCGGGGCTATTATGTGGCCTTGGCCCTTTGTGCAGTAGCGATGGTTTTTACATGTAAATTCATGTTCAAATACATGAGTCCAACCGGGTGGTTATGGCTAATGGGGGCTGGACTAGTTGGTATAATAATTAGTGTATTTGTAGTCTATATTACTCAGTATTATACGGAGTCCAGATTTACCCCCACAAGATCAATAGCTGAAGCTTGTCGTACCGGCCCTGCAACAACAATTGTAACGGGGTTGTCAGTGGGTTTTGAGACCATTATGCCTACTGCGATTGTCATCAGCCTTGCCCTTCTCCTTTCTTATTGGTTCGGTATAAAGGCGGGGTTAGATCTCCCTTGGTGGATAAGTGGCGCTTACGGTTCTGCAATAGCTACTATGGGTATGTTGATGACCTGTCCATTTATTCTGGCAGAGGATACATTTGGTCCTATAACTGACAACGCCAATGGAATCAATGAATTCACCCATGCTGGAGCTGAAATAAGAAGAGTTACCGACCATCTTGATGCTACCGGTAATACTACCAAGGCCTTAACAAAAGGATATGCCATGGTTTCTGCAGGATTGGCTGGCTTTCTCCTATTCCAGGCCTATTTTGACAGGGTTTTACTCTTCCAAGGCAGAGAAGGGAAAATGTTCGTTGTAAATCTTGTTCGACCCGAGGTTTTCATCGGCGCCCTTTTGGCCGTTATGATGGTTTTCCTCTTTAGTTCCTGGTCTCTTAGATCAGTAGGAAAGGCAGCTAGTGAAATTATCGATGAGGTGAGACGCCAAATTAAGTCTGATCCCAAGATTATGGAAGGAACCTCTAGACCTGATTACGGCAGAGCAGTGGACATAACTACTCGAGCAGCACTAAAGGGAATGATTGCTCCTGGATTACTCCCTGTGTTCCTTCCGGTAGCGATCGGGGTCGTCTTTAAATTCATATCCGGCTATGATGCACCGATGGCAGTGGGGGCGTTTCTTATGACAGGAACTATAGCTGCTATCCTTGTAGCTTCTTTTATGAACAATGGTGGCGGTGCCTGGGACAATGCCAAGAAATTTATCGAGGATGGACAGCTAAAAGACGAGGAAGGTAAGGTCATCGGTAAGGGTTCAGCTGTCCATGCAGCAGGGGTAGTTGGCGATACAGTGGGTGACCCACTTAAAGATACTGTAGGACCATCTCTACATATTGTTGCTAAACTTATAGCTACTGTGACACTGGTGCTTTGTCCTTTGTGGATTTAGTGAATCCTTTGTTAGAGCTCCCCGTGGCTTGTCCCGGGGAGCTTTATTTTTGACCATCAACTCTTGATTTTCTTTCACTTATTGGAACCAATAAGACTGAAAGGATTGGATCGTAGGTTCTATTGGGGGTTGCCTTTGGAATAGACCCATGGTAATGATAGAAAAAAATAGGTGGGTGGAAGTGAGGTAATGAAGGAAAAAAGACTTTCACTAATCTATCCGCAGGAAAGGGAAAAGGAGAAAAAGAGGAGAAAGAAGCGGATCTTTCTTATTATCCTGGCCATAATTATCATCCAGATTGTTGCCTACCGCCAATACATCCTTACCGCCATCGGCAGATATTTGATCTATCAAGAACCTCCCCAAAAGGCTGATCTGATAGCCATTTTGGCTAACTGGGAAGATACCATCGTTAGGGTCAGAGCAGGGGCAGATCTGTATAAAAAGGGCCTAGCCAAGAGGGTCTTTATCTGCAGGATGGAGAGGATGGAGGGCTTGGAAGAAATAAAAAAACTGGGAATATTTATCCCGGAAAATAGAGACTTAGCCATTATTGTTCTAGAGGGGCTTGGTGTTCCCCTAGCTGCTATCGAGACATCCAAACGAGAGGTCACTAGCACTAGGGAAGAAGCAAAGGAGGTGTGCAGTTTCGTCGAAAAAAAAGGATATAAATCTATCTTGCTGGTGACATCTAAGTACCACTCACGGCGTGCTTATCTCATCTTCAAAGATGTATTAAAAGGGCAGGCAAAGGTTATCAGCACCCCATCCTCTTATGACTCTTACAATCCGGAAGGTTGGTGGAAGAAGGAGAAAGACACTAAGAGGGTAATCCACGAGTATGAAAAACTCCTTCTGTATTATTGGCGAAAGGTCTTCTGAAAGGGAGGATATGATGGAAGTAGGTGACAAGATAACACTCTCCTTTGGAAAGGGGGAAAAAGAAGGAATAGTTTATAAAATATTCCCTAAGACCGTCTATCTCAAGGTAGACTTCCCAAAACATAAGGGGAAGATCATCAAGAGGTCTATCGCCGAACTGCAGGCGAAGGGTGCAAAGAAACAAAAGGCATCAAAAAAAAGGCGAGGAAAGGAACAGGCTGAGCAGAAGAGACCTACCTAATGAATACTTTGGTAGTAACTGCTGCCTTAATTGCAAAGGGAGGGCGTCTTTTGGTGGCCCAGAGAGAAAGTAAAGATGATTGGGGCCTTTATTGGGAATTCCCCGGGGGAAAGATGGAGGAAGATGAAGGCCCCGAGGAGTGCATAAAAAGGGAGCTGCAGGAGGAACTGGGGATAAATGTGGAGATAGAGGGAATACGACAGGCAGTGTTTAAGCGGTATAAGGGTTTCAATATCCTCCTGCTGGCTTATAAGTGCAGGATAAAAGATGGAATCCCCAGGGCCGTAGGTTGCAGGGAGGTAAAGTGGGTGAAACAGGAGGAGCTGAAGGATCTCCAGATGCCACCTGCGGATGAAGAAATTCGAGAAAGAATCCTCCAAGAAGGCCTATGGGATTTAGATGTGGCATAGTGGGGCTTCCCAATGTGGGGAAGTCAACCATCTTCAATGCCCTGACAGCAGCAGCGGCGGAAGTAGCCAGTTACCCCTTCAGCACCATTGAACCCAATGTGGGAATCGTCCCTGTCCCCGATGAGAGGTTAGATGCCCTAGCCCATTTGATCAAGCCCAAGAGGGTCACCACCACTACCTTGGAATTTCTCGACATCGCGGGATTGGTCAAGGGGGCCAACAAGGGGGAGGGCCTTGGAAACCAGTTTTTGGCGCATATAAGGGGAGTAGATGCTATTGCCCATGTGGTCAGGTGCTTTGCCAACGGTGATATAGCCCATATATATGGTAGCATAGATCCGCGGCGAGATGTTGAGGTAGTAAATACAGAACTTATCTTGGCTGACCTAGAGATAGTCCAGAGAAGGCTGGAAAAACTGGGGCGGCTTCTGCGACTGGGCGACAGGGGTGCGGAGGAGGAACATCACCTCCTGATGGGGCTCAAAGACGCCCTGGAAAAAGGACAAAGGGCAGGGGAGTTTCTCAGAGCTGGGGGGAAACCCCCGCCACCTGAGCTCCAGCTCCTTACCGCTAAGCCGACCTTTTATGTGGCCAATGTAGGTGATGTAAGTGCGCAAACGCAGAACAAATATCTAAGGGATCTGCAGGAGTTGGCCCGAGCCGAGGATACACCTGTAGTGATCATTGCCGGGAGGCTGGAGGCAGAAATCGTCCAACTAGATAAAGAGGAGAGGGAGGAATTTCGCCAGGAATTGGGCCTGAAGGATTCCGGTTTGAAAAGGCTTATACAGGTGGGTTACAAGATCCTCAACCTCATAACCTTCTTTACTACTGTAAACCTAGATCTCCGAGCGTGGACGGTCCCCAGAGGGACCCCTGCCCTGCTGGCTGCCGGAAAGATCCATAGTGACATGGAGCGGGGGTTTATCAAGGCTGAAGTGATCTCTTTTGATGACTTCCTACGTTGTGGTTCAGAACATGTAGCCAGGGAGAGGGGGCTTCTGAGATCAGAGGGAAAGGAGTATATAGTGCAGGATGGCGACATCATCCATTTCA
>QMLM01000146.1 GCA_003646745.1 Deltaproteobacteria bacterium
AATCTTTCTCAGCCTTTCAGAACCAGTCTCTGGAGAGATACACAAAAAAGATTCTTTATTGGGAAATGTGTCGTGAAAAGCGTCGATAAAGGTCTTTGTGGGCAGACCGTGGCACTCGAAGATCATCTCACATCTTATTTTCTCTTCTCTAATTCTCGCAAATAAGTCTACAAAAAACTCCTGTTTCTCCGGAAATGGGTCGAAGACCACATACATCGTTTCATAACCGTACCCTAGTGCCTCCTTTATGGAGTCTATGATCTTGTCTGTTGACCTATAGATGGGCTTGATGCGTTTGGTGATGAATTTCTGGGAAACCGCGCTGCCAGAGCACCATGTGCAACTCATGGGACAACCCCTTCCTATAGCCAGGGGAAACGTCTTTGAACCTATGGAGAGCTTTTTAAAATTTTGTTCTTTTGAAAAACCCTTTTTCCATATGAATGGATGACCCACATAATTGACGTATGTTTCGTGGTTTTTGAGAAGGCGAATATTTGTAAATCTCAATCTGTTGATATCTTCTTCGGTAGCAACATAAGATAGTTCGTTCTCCATGATCTCGCCATTTCTCCTCCAGGTCAGGTTGGGGACATCTTGCAAATCTCGATCCTTTTCTCTCAATTTTTCCACTAATTTCAGCAGCGGTATTTCCGCCTCTCCTCTGATTATAGCATCAACGAAGGGGAATTCTTCAAGAATTTCCTTGTGGTAATAGCTTGCTGTGAACCCTCCCAATAGGATAAATAGATCTGGGTAATTGGTCTTTATAGCCTCGGCGACCTTTATAACACCGTAAGACTGATGATGCCAATGGAGGGATAGAGCGACAACCTTAGCTTTGTTTTCCCTCAAAAAATCAATGACATTGAAATTGTGATCTTCAATCCATTCGATGCCCAGATGCACAATTTTTGAAGAATATCCATGCTGAACAAGCAAATCCGCTAAGGCAAAGATCCCTATCGGCAAATAATTTATCCATATAAAATCACCAAGTGGTTTATACCAATTATCAAATTTTGGTGTATGGATTAATAAGCAATCTAGCTCCTCTGCTTTCATACTATCTTCCCCTCCCTCTCGGACAGGCCCTACAAGGGTATATCGATCTACCCTCCGGAAAAAAAGGTGGGTCACCCTCCTTTCGACCCACCTATAGATATTACAAAAACCACCTTATCTTGTCTTTAAGCCTTATTCAAACCCAGGTAACTTAACCCGTACAAACTTCTGCCCTTCGACCCGGATGAAGACCAGATCTCTCTTGCTCAGGCCATCGTGGTCAGCGGGGCTGTAGTTATAGACCCCCGTACAACCCTTAAACCCCTTGGTATCCTCCAAAGCATCCCTGAGTTTTGCCCTAGTAACCCTCCCCCGGCACCTTTTCAGGGCATCATAAAGGAGCCAAACGATGTCATATCCATGGCCAGATATCTGATCGGCCCCCACTCCATAACGAGCCTTCATCCTCTTGTCGAAGCCGATGATAATAGGGCGTACCGGATCGTCCTCATCCAGTTGATAAGGAACAACAGGTTTTCCAGCGACAAACTCCACCCCTTCCATCGCCACTCCCCCCAACTTGATGATAAAACCGAACCCAAAGGCATGGGTTCCAAGTATCGGAATCTTTATCCCCAAAGTGCGCAAGTTCTTACAAATAATGGGACCCGGAGGACCACCAGTACAGGCATAAAAGGCATCTACCTTCTGGGCCTCAATTACGGGCTTAAGCTTAATAAGCTGAGGAGTCATATCGATATCAGTCGGCTTATAGGTCTCTTTAGAAACAATAACTTTTATCCCCCTCTGCTGCCCGAATCGCTTAAAATAATTGGCCAAACTCTGGGCCAATGGCCAATTACCCGCAAAGACCAAGACCTTTTTGTAGCCACGGGCTAGACACAAATCCACCAACTTTTGGGAAACAACGATATCACTTTGGGCAATGTTGAACGACCATCTTTGCTTTAAGGCACGCACCATAGGGTTAGAAGGACAGACGATGATATTTGTGATGTGCTCCCTCTCGGCAATGGCCCTGGTGGTCGCCTGAAAATTGTCCTCAAATGGACCTACCACCGCCAAGACCTCCTTGTCCCGAGCAAACTTGGTCATGTTGGCAGCAGCCCTGCCCAAATCAAAACCGTTGTCTTCAATGACCAACCTCAGGGGGCGACCATCCACTCCTCCCATGGCGTTGATCCTCTCCACTTCCATCAGCATAGCCATTTTCAAGGTCTTACACACCTCTGCCCAAGGACCAGTTAACTCCAAATTGACCCCTATCTTATAAGGAGACTTCTCAGCCGGAAGGACAGGATGAATCCAAAAAAACAGAAGAAAAAAAATAAAAGAAGATGATAACCCCATATGACCCCTGAACCACCTCATAAAGACTACCTCCTTTCCTTATTGGTTCTTTAAGCCACAATTATCGCCCCCAAACACCCTACATTCAGCAATCCCCCTTACTTTCCATTGAAATAATGGATGCAAGCAAGCACCATGCCATTACATAAGACTTGAAACCCTTTGATCTGATTGAAAAATTTAAAGAAAAGATTTCCACCATGCGTTCCATATTGGAACATATAGTGACATTTGGAGCTATGGTAAAAGCCCGTATTGCTTAAGTCGCCTCCAGAGGGTGTTGCGTCCTATCCCCAGCTCACGAGCCGCCTTTGCTTGGTTGCCTCCGTGCTGCTGCAACACGGAGAGTATATGGCGTCGCTGAAGTTCTTTGAGGGTCATGCTGTCCCCGGGGACAATTCCAGAATAGGGGGGGAGACCAAGGGAAAGGTCTTGTGGTGTGATGTATAAGGAGCGGGCTAAAATTACCCCTCTCTCAACCGCATTTTCTAGCTCTCGCACGTTTCCTGGCCACGGATGGTTAAGCAGGGCCTGTACCGCCTCTTGGGAAAACCCTTTGATCTCCTTTTTGGTCTTTTTCCGATAGATCTCTAGGAAGTGATGGGCCAAGGGAATAATGTCATCAACTCTGCTACGCAGGGGGGGTATGGGGATCCTGACAACATTGAGCCGGTAAAAAAGATCCTCGCGGAAGACGCCATGGGCAACTAAATGCTCGATCTTTTGATTAGTAGCAGCTAATATGCGGACTTGGACACGGATGGGTTTGGTACTACCTAACCTCCTCACCTCCCCCTCCTGAAGGACTCGCAGAAGTTTTCCTTGAAGGGAAGAGGGCATATCTCCAATCTCATCCAGAAAGAGGGTCCCTTGATGGGCTGCCTCAAAGAGTCCTTTGCGACCCCTTTCAGCCCCTGTAAAAGCCCCTTTCTCATATCCAAACAGCTCGCTCTCCAGGAGTGTCTCAGGGAGAGTGCTGCAGTTAATGGGGATAAAAGGCTGATTTCGGCGAGGACTAGCCCAGTGGATGGCTCGGGCGATAAGCTCTTTGCCTGTTCCGCTCTCTCCCTCGATCAAGACGGTGGCTTCGGTGGGGGCCACTTGAGCTACCTTAGCCAGAACCTCCCTCATCGCCTCGCTTTTGGCGATGATCTCCTGTGCTCCTCTGTGGCCCTTGAGCTCTGCCTTCAGCTCTTGAACTTCCCTTACCAGTGCCTTTCGTTCTAGTGCCCTGGCTACTTTCAACAGGAGCTCTTCCTCATCGAAAGGCTTACCTATGTAGTCGTAGGCCCCTAGTTTCATCGCCTCTACTGCAGAAGCCACCGTTCCATAGGCGGTGAATATAAGAACCTCAGTATGGGGGCTAATGGCCTTCACCTGGCGCAGCAATTCCATGCCATCCACTCCTTCCATCTTCAGATCGGTGAGGACCATATCGCAGTGCCCATGCCTCACTATCTCCAGGGCCTCTCTACCACTGCCCGCCTGAGAGACATGATAGCCCTTCCTACGCAAGAGGATGGAGAGGGCCGTCCTCATAGAAGGCTCATCATCCACCACCAAGATGTGACCTTTGGGCTCCATTACGTCACTGCTCCTGCAGCGGGAGGGAGATGGTAAAGGTGGTCCAGGAATGTGCATCACTTGTCACCTGGATAAATCCCCCGTGGGCCTCCACGATCCTGCTGGCGATGGAAAGTCCCAACCCCGTACCCTTTTTCTTCTCCGTGTAAAAGGGTTCGAAGATCTGCTCCCACTTCTGTTGAGGTATGCCTGGCCCCTCATCTCTGAAGGATATCTCCACCCAGCGACCGTTACGACGGGTGGAGATCAACAGCTCCCCCTCTCCCCCCATGGCTTGGGCACCGTTGAGAGCGATATTCCAAAAGGCCTGTTCCATCTGATCGGGGTCGCAGGGGACCTCTTTTATCCGGGGATCAAGGCGATATTCGACCTTCACCTTTTGGAAGTCGTCGTTCCTTTTTAACCCCTCTAAACTCCGCAACAAAAGGGGGTGCAAGGGGTTCATCTTGATCTTAGGGCGAGGATCCTTGGAGAAGAGGAGAAAATCGTTGAGGATGCGATCCAGCCGAGCCGATTCCCTCTTGACCACCCCCACTAGATCCTCTTGTTCTTCACCAGAGGCATCGGGTAGGAGCTTGGCAGCGGTCACCAGAGACCCAAGGGGGTTACGGATCTCATGGGCCATGCTGGCTGCGAACTCCCCCAGTCTTGCCAAGCGCTTCATCCGCTTTAAGGCCTCAGTCCGCTCCTGAACCATCCTCTCG
>QMLM01000147.1 GCA_003646745.1 Deltaproteobacteria bacterium
GGGTTTTTTGGTTCAAATTCACTCACAGCCACCTTGCCATAGGGGGGGCGGTGGTGGTTTTGGCCCTTTTTCTCACCTCTTTTCTTGCCCCTTTCATCTCACCCTATGATCCCTCATTTATCGATGTCGAACATGTCCTCACCCCCCCAAGTAGGGAACATCTTTTGGGCACCGATCAGTTGGGCAGAGATGTATTAAGCCGTATTATCTGGGGGGGAAGGATTTCGCTTCTTGTTGGATTTGTAGCGGTAGGTATCGCCACCCTTATAGGGGTGATCTTAGGGGCCTTAGCTGGTTATTACGGTGGCTTCATAGATGTCCTCATCATGAGGTTCGTGGATATCATGCTTTGTTTTCCCACCTTTTTTCTCATCCTGGCGGTTATCGCCCTTTTAGAGCCCAGCATTTGGAACATCATGGTCGTCATCGGTCTGACCAGTTGGATGGGAGTAGCTAGGTTGGTGAGGGCGGAATTCCTTTCTCTAAAGGAGCGTGAATTTGTCTTGGCCGCAAGGGCCCAAGGGGCTAGCGATATGAGGATTATCTTTCGCCATATACTACCCAATGCTATGGCCCCCGTTTTCGTCTCGGCCATCTTGGGGGTTGGAGGGGCAATTCTGACAGAATCGGCCCTTAGTTTTTTAGGTATCGGTGTGCAGCCTCCGACCCCCAGTTGGGGAAATATTCTCACCGCTGGCAAAGACAACATTGAAATCGCCTACTGGCTATCTCTGTACCCAGGTTTAGCTATACTGCTCACCGTCTTAGGCTACAACCTCTTAGGTGAGGGGTTGAGGGACGCTTTAGATCCGAAGATTGAACCCTAGCTCCTTTTGAGGAAGCGGGCGAAGTAGTCGAGCCCAGACCAGATGGTCAAAACAAGGGCGAGCCACAGCAAGAGTGTCCCAAGCTGATGGACGTCAATGGAAAAATAGGGATAGTGAAGGATAAGGAGGTTTGTGGCGGACAGTTGCGAGAGATTCTTCATCTTGCCGAGGCGGCTGGCCGAGATGACTACCCCCTGCACCCCCGCCACTCCCCTCAGGGTGGTCACCGCCATCTCCCTGCCGATGATCACTGCCGCCATCCAAGCACTCACCCTCTCCAATGGAATCAACATAATTAGGGCGGTGCAGACCAGAAGCTTATCGGCCAGGGGGTCGAGGAGCTTCCCCAAGTTTGTTACGGTATTTCTCCTGCGGGCCATGTATCCGTCTAGCCCATCGCTGATGGCAGCTAGTAAAAAGATGAGGGCGGCAATAAAACTCGCCCCTTTGCCTGGGAACAAGAGGAAGAGGACAACAACAGGGATGGCTCCTATACGAAAGAGGGTGAGCTTGTTGGATAAATTCCAAAAACCTACTTTTTTTGAACCCATTTTTCAGGTTTGCCCTCTGGCCGATTGTTTTTGTATTCGCGATAATACCTCAAGACCTCAGCCACATATTCTTTCGTCTCTCTATAGGCTGGAATCCCCTTGAGTTGGGAAACAGTGGTTTCCCCTGCATTATAAGCGGCGAGGGAAAGATTCAGGTCTTGATTAAAGCGCTCCAATAGGTATTTTAGATACTTGACCCCCGCCTCGATGTTTTCCCTAGGGTTAAAGGGGTTTAGGACATTAAGCTTTTTTGAGGTCTCAGGCATAAGTTGCATCAGTCCTTCAGCCCCTTTTGGCGAAATGGCGTAAGGGTCAAAGCCGGATTCAGCCCTGATGATCGCCTTTATCAGGGCGAAATCAACCCCATATCTTCGAGACGACTCCTCGATAAGGTGATCGTATTCCGTAGAATCAGGTTTATATCTTAAGGCCTTCTGCGCAGCAGCGCTGCGGCTCTCTCGCAAAAAGACGCGGTAACCATGGTGGGTTGGGGCGTTGGTAAAATGCATTACCCCCTGCTCGTCGATGAAAAGGAAAATATCTGCCCAGGCAGGGGAGAATGCGGTTAATAAAGAAAAAATGTATCCCACCACAGCAAAAAGGCGCAAACCCTTCACCCTAATGTCACTGCTTATAGTCAAAATGTTACAGTCTTTTTTTAACACCTTGGAGGGGACGAAGTCAAGGGGGGAAAGCCTTTGTGTGTTACATGGGTATAGACATAGTTACCAGTTAGGGGTTGACAGCGGTGTTTTCTCAAAGTATGGTTCAATAGAAGATTTTAGGTTGCCGCTTCAGCTTTGAAGTCTAAGGGGTCTATTTTAGTGACCAATGGATTTGGGATTAAGGAAATTAGTCTAATTCATGACCTTATGGGATAAGTGATGAAGATTCTTCTGAGCTGGAAGTGGGTTTTGGTCTTTTTATTCCCCCTTTTCTTTCAATCTGCTTGTCTTCCGAGCAAAAAGACGACGGTTATTGCCACGGCATCGCTATTAGAGGAGGTAGCGAAATCCTCCTATAGGCAGTCAGATCTGAAGATGGTTCAGGAGGGAATGCCGGCCTATCTAATGTTGATGGATGGTATGATCGAGGCCTGGCCGGACAACGAGCGGTTATTGATCAGCGCTGCTCAGGGATATTCCTCTTTCGCCTCTGCCTTCATAGTGGATCAGGACAAAGAGTATGCGAGTTTGCTCTATGCAAGGGCAAAGAAATATGCCCTGAGGGCCTTAGAGAGGAGGGGATTCAAGAGGCCTTCACAGCGGCCTTTTGAAGGGTTTAAGGAGGCCTTAAAGGACCTTGGCAAAGAAGATGTCCCCTATCTTTTTTGGGCTGCCGCCTGCTGGGGGAACTGGATTAGCCTGAATTTGAGTTCAATGGAGGCCTTGGCCGAAATCCCAAGGGTAGAGATGATGATGCGCAGGGTCTTGGAGCTTGATGAGGGATTCTATTATGGCGGTCCCCACCTCTTCATGGGAATATGGTATGCCTCCAGGCCCAAGATGTTCGGGGGGGATTTGAAAAAGGCCAAAGGGCACTTCCTAAAGGCTCTAGAGATGGGAAAGGGGAGGTTTCTGATGGCCTATGTTTATTATGCAAACTATTACGCCCGGCGGGCTATGGACAAGGAACTTTTTATATCCTCCCTTAAAAAAGTCTTGGAGACACCCGCAGATATCTCACCCGATCTGACCCTGCTCAACACTGTGGCCAAAAGGAAAGCCAAAGAGATGTTAAAACACATAGATGAATATTTTGAATAGGGGGAAAGATGAATAGACGCGACGCCATCAAGATCATAGGGTTCAGTATATTTGCCCCGCTGTTCTTTATTCGATCGGTCAATGGGAAGGAGAGAAAGATCGTAATAAAAATTGCTACGTTGGCCCCCGAGGGAAGCTCTTGGATGGAGACCTTCAGACAATTGAACGCCGAGGTGATGAAGAAGACCGAAGGTAGGGTTCGGTTCAAGATCTATCCAGGCGGGGTCTTGGGAGATGAGAAGGATATGCTGCGAAAGATGCAGATTGGCCAAATTCACGGTGCTGCCCTTACCTCGGGAGGTCTCTCCGTGTTATTTAAAGAGATAGATGTCTTACAAATCCCTTTTCTCTTCCAGGACTATGGAGAGGTCGATTACGTTTTGTCAAAGATGGGGTCCTTTTTTAAGAAGGGTTTTGAGAACAATGGATATATTCTGCTGGGGTGGTCAGAAGCAGGGTTTATCTACCTGATGTCCAACACCCCCATTACCAGTGTAAGTGACCTCAAAAAGGTTAAGGTTTGGATCTGGGAGGAATCACCGATGGCCAAAGCCATCTTTGATGAAGCTGGGGTAGCGGCCATCCCGCTCTCCATTCCTGATGTAATGGTTGGCCTTCAAACCGGATTGGTGGATGTGGTCTATGCTCCACCTACGGGAGCTATCTCACTGGAATGGTTCACTAAGATAAAATATATAACCAACGTCCCCTTGGCATATTTAGCAGGTGGGATCGTTGTGAGAAAAGATGTGTTCAGGAAGATACCTTCACCCTTTCAGGATATCATTAGCAAGACCTTTCAGCGCTATCTGGATCAGTTGAAGGCCGTGACCAGAAACGAAAACCAAGAGGCTATCAAGGTAATGGTAAGACATGGGGTAAAGGTTGTTACCCCTGCGAAGGGTCAAATCGAGGAGTTCAAGAGGCTGTCAGATAAGGCGATGGGCCATTTAGGCAGTCAGGCCTTCTCCAGAAAGACCTTTGAAGAGGTGTGCTTTCACCTGAAGAATTATCGAAGAGGAGGGAAGTAGTGGATCGATGGGAGAGAACGGATGAGGTCATTGGTCGTGTAGAACAGGCCCTTATAGCCATCCTTCTGAGTTTCATGATCCTCATTGCCTTTTTACAAATCGTGCTGCGGAACCTTTTTGCCACCGGCATCACCTGGGGGGACCCATTGGTAAGGAATTTGGTGCTCTGGACCGGGTTTATCGGTGCCGCAATTGCCACAAGGGAGGGGAGACACCTCAACATCGATGTGGTTTCACGATGGGTGTCGGCGCGAGGAAAGGTCTTTATCGAGGTTATAACAAATTTGTTCTCTTTTTTCATTTGCGGGCTTTTGACCATAGCCGCACTGAAATTTGTCAAAAACGAGGCCCAAATGGGTAGCCTCACCTTCGTGGGAATTCCTGCCTGGATCCCACAGATCATCCTCCCCGTAAGCTTTGGATTGATGGCCCTGCGCTTTGGTCTACGTTCCTTTAAGGATCTTTTAACGATCGTAAAAGAC
>QMLM01000148.1 GCA_003646745.1 Deltaproteobacteria bacterium
CTAAATTGTATACAGGAGGGAGCGGATGGCCTTTATAAGTACTTTCCTTATCCTCTTTATTTTTTGGATCTTCATCTCTGGCCAGATCGACTGGTGGCACCTCTCATGGGGGGTGCTTTGTTGTGCTTTAGTGGCCTATATCTCTCATGACTTGCTTTTTAAGGACATCAGGTCAAAAGGTAAGATTAAGGAGATAACGAACTTCGTCAAATATATCCCCTGGCTTCTCTATCAAATTATAAGGGCCAACATTTATGTAGCCCGCCTTGCCCTTCATCCAAAGATGTCAAGATTGATCGACCCCCATATAATCAGGTTTAAAACCAAACTAAAAAAAGAACTCGCAGTAGTCACTTTCGCCAACTCTATTACCCTTACACCAGGCACCATTACTGTACTCATTAAAGATGGGTACTTTTATGTCCACGCCATAGACAAGAGCGTAGCAGAGGCACTACCGGGAGAGATGGAAGACCGCATACATTCTATATATAGTGAGGAGTAGATGCAAAGTTTCTTCATCGCCGCTGCCCTTGTCTTGTGTCTCCTCATCCTCCTTTCCCTTTATCGAGGGGTATTTGGACCTACAGTATTTGACAGGATCATCGGTGCCGGTTTTATAGGCACCAAGACAATCATCCTCTTGCTACTTATGGGATTTATCTTCAATAGGATAGACATGTTCATAGATGTGGCATTGGCCTATTCTATCCTGAATTTCATCGGCACCCTGGTTGTCTCCAAGTACTTCATCAGGAAAGGAGTAAAATAGGTGTCCACGCTAACAGTAATATTCATGGTGGCAGGCCTTTTCTTCTTTACTACAGCTACCATCGGCTTTCTGCGCTTCCCTGACTTTTATACCAGGATGCATGCCACGGCCAAGGGCGACACCTTAGGGACACTGCTTTTCCTTATAGGCCTTGCCGTCTACATTTTGCATCATGGATTTCACTGGCTGGATCTCGTGCAGAGTATAAAGCTGATATTTATCGCCGTATTTTGGTTCTTGGCCAGTCCTACAGCCACCCACGCATTACTTAGGTCTGCATTTGAATCTGATCTTGCCCCTTGGACTAAGGACGGAAAGGCCGTCATAGAATGGCCACCGAAGGGAGGAGAGAAATGATCTGGCAGATAAACCTTGTACTGCTATCTTTTGCTGTTATAGCCGCTTTAACTGCTATAAGTGTAAAGGACCTACTCAGTGCAGTTGTTCTCCTTGGGGCCTTTAGCTTTTTTATGTGCCTGCTTTGGACAGAGATGGGGGCGGTAGATGTCGCCTTTACAGAAGCAGCAGTGGGGGCGGGGGTGAACACCGCCTTCTTTATCGCAGCCATTTACAAGACCACAAGGAGGACAAAAGATTGACGAGGAAGTTTGTAGGCATTTTGATAGCGGTGATTGCACTTATCGCATTGATGCAAGGGTTGAAAGATCTCCCCAAATGGGCTGATCCAAATCAACCAGCCAGCATCCACGTTTCGCCACGGTATATTGAAAAAGGCATTGAAGAGACAGGGGTACCCAACATAGTCACTGCCGTACTCGCTGACTACAGGGGTTATGACACCCTCTTTGAGACTGCGGTCATCTTCACCGCAGGTGTGGCAGTTATGATGCTTTTGAGGAGGTCCAAGAGATGATAAGGGAACACGAAGATATTGTCATTCAAACTGTTTGCAGATTCTTTATTCCTTTTATGCAGGCTTATGGCCTATATGTCCTGGCCCATGGTCATGGGAGCCCTGGAGGGGGTTTTCAGGGCGGTTGCATCTTAGCTGCAAGTTTCATCCTTATGACCATCTCATATGATTTAAAAGAGGTAAAGAGACGTTTCTCGGAAAAACTCAACGTCCTCTTTTGCAGCCTCGGGGTTTTTATCTATGCAGGGACGGGGTTGGTCTGCTTGCTTCTAGGGGGGAATTTTCTGAACTATGGCAAACTGAGCAAGATCCTTCCCACCGATCCGGTAATGGCCCGATACTATGGCATGGCTGCGATAGAGACAGGGGTCCAAATTACGGTTATGGCCATCATGGTCTCTATCTTCCTCAACTTGGTAACCGCTGGAAAACATGAAGAGACGGTGGAGGAAGAAGATGCTGGAGATAATAGTAAGTAAATATAATTACTGGATTTTCGTCTTTTTGCTCATCATCGGCTTGTACAGCATGATGACAAAAAACAATTTGATGAAGAAATTGATAGGTATGAATATCTTTCAATGGGCGATAATCCTTTATTTTATCTCCATCGGGGCCAAAAGAGGGGGAAGCGTCCCTATTATCCCTGGAGGGCATGGACACGGGGTTCAAAAAATTGTTGTACATGCAACAGGGTACGTAAACCCTTTGCCCCACGTCCTCATGTTGACCGCTATTGTCGTTGGAGTAGCCACAACTGGTATCGCCTTGGCCATACTTGTGAGGATCTATAATAGCTACGGCACATTAGAGGAAGATGAAATTATGAAGGAGCTAGGAAAGTGATCCTAGAACAATTCCCAGCCATAATCGTGGTGGCCCCCTTAATTTTGTCATTTGTGGTGAATTTTGTGGGCTGGAGGAATAAGGGGTTTTGTTTCCCTTTTGTAATTATTGCTCTTTCAGTTTCGTTGGTTTCGGCGATCGGCATTTTGTATGCGGTGATAAAACACGGCACTATCTATTACCATTTGGGTGGCTGGAACCCTCCTTGGGGCATAGAATATGTAATTGATCATCTTAATGCCTATGTAGCCCTCATAGTGACAGTTATCGCCTTTGTGGTAGCTATTTACTCAAAAAGGAGTATTGAGCAAGAGATCCCTGGCGATAGAATTCCACAGCTCTACGCCCTTCTCCTCTTGAATGTAACCGGACTTCTAGGCATTACGGTTACCGGTGACCTGTTTAATCTTTATGTACTACTGGAGATTGCCTCCTTTTCCGCCTATGCCCTTATAGCAATAGGAGAAAAAGGGGCACTTATCGCAAGTTTTAGATATATCGTTATGGGGACTATAGGGGCTTGTTTCTATCTAATAGGTGTGGGTTTTGTTTATATAATGACTGGTTCTCTTAATATGACAGATGTAGGGCAACTACTACCAGATCTTTATTACTCCAAGGCCATACTGATGGCCTTTACCTTTCTTACGATAGGAGTGGTCATAAAAATGGCTCTTTTCCCCCTTCATGCTTGGCTTCCTGATGCTTATACCCACGCCCCGTCGGCGGTAAGTGCCTTAATAGCACCTACAATGACAAAGGTAGGGTGCTATGTCCTGATAAGGATTATTTTTTTCGTGTTTAAGCCACATTATTCCATAGAGATCATGCCGTTAACTACCATACTCGGGTGGCTAGCAATTATCGCTATGATTGTCGGCTCCATCTATGCAATTGCCCAGCATGACTTAAAGCGAATGCTTGCCTATTCTACGGTGGCACAAATAGGTTACATAGTAATGGGTATAGCCCTGGCTAACAAGGCTGGCTTGACTGGTGCCCTTCTTCATATCCTCAATGAGGCCTTTACAAAAGGGTGCTTGTTCTTAGTTGCAGGTGCCATAATGTACAAAATGGGGATGAGAGACATCTATCAGTTCAGATACCTATTTGAAAAGATGCCTCTTACCATGATCGCCTTCGTCATCGCAGCATTTTCAATGGTAGGGATACCTCCTACCTGCGGGTTCTTCAGTAAATTGTATTTGCTCTTGGGAGCGATCGATGCCAGACATTGGATCTTTGTCGCGACTTTACTGATAAGCGTCGTGCTCAATGTAGTTTATTTCTTTAATGTCATAAGACACGCATACTTTAAACCATCTGAGGCCTATGCCCACGATGGAGGGAGACCAGAAAAGATCGCGGTTGATGAAGTCCCATTAAGCATGCTTGCCCCCATATGGTTCACTGCCATAGGGATACTGATAACAGGTATCTTCAGCGGAAAGATCGTTTCCACAGTGATTCAATTTGCCATCCCCAAATGCTTCTTAGGAGGTGGATAATTTGGATATTCAATATGCCTGGTTGTGTATACTCTTCCCTTTTATCGGCGCAGCCTTGACGCCATTTTTGGCGAAAATTCACCCCAAGCTTAGAGATTATGGGGCGGTATCTTTCTCTTTTTTGGCTGCCTTTTCCAGTGTGAAACTTCTGCCCTATCTATTTAACCCTTCGGTATTGCCAGTGGAGAGTGCCGTCGTTTGGCTTGGTGCTCCTATAAAACTAACATTCGGTGTCTTGGCCGACCCACTGAGCATTATCTTGGCAAATGTAGTTGCCGTTATCAGCTTCTTTATCATGGTATATTCCATAGGTTATATGAGAGGAGATCCTTCAATCACAAGATATTGGATGTTAATGAACCTTTTTATTGGAAGCATGCTCCTCCTAGTGCTCTCAAACAATTTGCTCTTTCTCTTTGTCGGCTGGAAATTAGTAGGGCTGTGCAGCTACGCATTGATAGGCTTCTATTATAAAGACGAGGAGAGATATTGGATAGGAGGACCTCCTCCCACCAAATATTGCACTCCTTCCCACGCAGGCTTAAAGGCCTTGGTCATGACCTCAGCAGGAGATGTATTTTTGTTGGGTGGAATCTTGATAATCTTTTTCTATTCAAAGACCCTGAACCTTTTAGAAC
>QMLM01000149.1 GCA_003646745.1 Deltaproteobacteria bacterium
GACCAGCACAAGGGTAAGTAATCCAAAGGTGGCCGAGGGAAGACGGGCTGCTACCTCATTCATTTCTCCTAATCCCCTTGCCGCCCATGCGATTAACCAAAAGAACATAGGAGGCTTATCGTAATAGACCTCACTGTTGAGATGCGGGATAATCCACCCCTGCCCATGAAGCATTTCTCTGGCTATTTGGGCATAACGAGGTTCATCAGGGTTCCACAGATCCCAACCACCTATGTTGAAAAAGAAGAGAACACCCCCAAATATAACTACAACAGTGACATAAAAGATCAGTTTCTTCATTGGCAAGTACCTTCACACATGAAAAGGAGGAGAAATTTTTAACTACCCTTTCGCCGGCCATAGACTCGAACCTTGAGGTAAAGGAGGACTATCAGGAAGCTGAAAGCCACTATAACTATCCCTATGCGATGTAAATAGGCTGATATTACCTCTTGGTTGTTGCCCACCCAATAACCCACCAATGCCAAGATCACCACCCATATGCCTGCCCCCAGTCCTGTAAAAAGGCAAAATAAAAAGAGGTTCATCCGTGCCACCCCGGCAGGAAGGGAGATATATTGCCGAATCCCCGGCAAAAGCCTTCCCACGAAGGTCGTGATGTGGCCGTGTTCGTCAAAGAAACGCTCTGCTCTATCGAGGGACCTTTTGCTGATCCACAGATAACGTCCATATCTCTCAAAGAAGGGCCTACCGAATTTCAGGGAGAGCCAGTAATTGAAGAGGGCACCGAGGAGGCTCCCCAATATCCCCATCAAGATCACCATTGCGAGGTCCATCTCGCCCCTTGCCGCCAAATACCCCGCCGGTGGGATGACCACCTCGCTGGGAAAGGGGAAAAAAGAGGACTCCAAAAACATCAAAAACGCTATCCCTGGGTAACCAAGTTGGCCTATCGTCTGGACAAGCCAACTGATGATACTATACAGCATCGGCCCGCCCTAACAAATCACGCTAAAATTTTGCCACGATCTCAGCAAAGGCTGGATCTCGCAGGAGTTTTTTGGCAAATTTCATATACTTCGCCACCAGGGCCCTGACCGCAAGTTGCAATTCGTACGGTTTAATAGGCTTTTCCAATAAATGATGAACATCCGAGGCCACACACATATCTACCACATCATCACTGGCATAGCCGGTGATCATAATCGTGTCTTGGTGGGCTGTAGGAAATTTTTTCTCAATGGCATCAAGGAAAGAAAAGCCACTTTTTTCCCCGAGAAATACATCTATTATGAAAATCGCAATACCGGCGTCACGGCCGAGACAATACGAAATCGCCTCATCGGCCTTCGTAAAGGTAATGATATCGCCCCATGTGTAAAATCTCCTAATGGTCTCTGCGATTACTTCACATAAACTTGGTTCGTCATCGACGATAATGACGTCCAATCCATCAGACATGGTCACCTCCTCTTAGCTTATAGTTGATAAAAAGCCATAATCTCTTGCCTTTTCTAAGGCGTTACGCGCTGCTGTCTTAAAACGGATGTAGTTTCATTAGTCTCATCTTTTTTGAGAGTTAGATTTGATAAAGTCAACAATAGTCGCAACAACCTCCTTTTCTATCCCGAAGAAACCGTGAGCTGCAAAGGGCCCGCAAGGTCTTGATTGTGGCCTATTACCCCCGCTGAAGTACCTCACCTCAATCTTCGGAGCATTGATCAGGGCTTTTTTGATTTTTTCCGCACCTTGTGGTGGTGTTGCCCAGCATTTGTCTTTCTCATGAGCTACTATAAGTGTTGGCACTTTGATTTTCTCTAACGCCATACTCAGGTAAGCGATAACAGCCTCCATATCCTTGAGGTGTTCATTGCTGGTTCTGAACCCCCACAGCATACCTTCTTTTCCTTTTCTATCGGAGGGTGCATCTACGACCGCTACCATCAAGCCATGATTCGCAAAATCCTCTCTTGTGCGAATAAGAAAATTGTTTTTTCCCCATCCTATGGATGGGTTTTCAGGAGGGCCTGATAACTGCAGATCTCCTTTACCACCTGCAAACAGAATGACAGACGCTACTGGATTATTCGGTTTGATCAGGATAAGCTTCTGGGTCACTCCAGGCCTTGTATCAAGTGTAATGACTGTGGATGCGTAAGTTATGGGACTGAAGCAGAGCAGGATAACGACCAAGAAAGACATAATGCCGATTTTGAGACATGCCGCGCGCACCATCAGCTTCAAATGAATTGGTTTTCTCAATCTCATCTTTGTAACTCTGAGTTGCAAAGAGGTCCTCGGAAGTTTATTGCGTGACGCGTTTCAAGACTTGAAAACCGCCATCATAAAGATCCTTGTTGTGCAGGTTGCGTTTCACGAACCTGTAGAGCGCCCTCGATGAGGTAATGGGCTTTTTAAGTTTATTAAAAAGCTTGTCGCCGACCAACCGGTACTTTAATGTATCTCCAGAGATGATATAATTAATAATTGTCCAGCTTCTACTTTGGGGTGATGCTTCAATCTTTTGAAAGTTCAAGAAGTTCTCATTTTCGATAACAGTTACAAAGGCCCTGTATATCTCATACTCGATTTCTCCCCCTTTCGACTGTTCAACTAACAAATAGATCACGAGCTCATGGTCATTGAACTGGCGGATACTTATTGTGCCCGACCCCTGTTCTTTCTCATCTGCAAATTTCCATTCACCTAAGAGCTCCTTGTCGATTTTTGCCTTGCTGCTCTTGCTCATGGGCACGTCTGATGAATATGGACATCCACACAGCAGTGGAAGGATCAGAACAAGGAGCACCAGACCTATGCTCCGCTTTCTTAGTGTCATTGGTTCCCTCCCTTATTTTGTCCGAAACGAATATTATCTTAATTTGGAATGAAAGTCATGTAAAATTTCCCATTTTTTTCCGATACTTGATTTATGTAACGATTATTAATTGAGATTAAAGATACACTGATGGTCTTTATAAATTCAACAGCGCAGCACCAGGCCGACAGTGCCCGAAGAAATCGGAAGGGATTCGATTGACCTTAAGAGGTGCATTTTTTCTATTAAATGAACCAATGGTCCAATTACTGCTAAATAGCGGCGATCCGCAACAGAAAAGGAAGGAGCAAGAATGGCCAATATCGACTCGGAATCAGCGCAGTTTCTCCTTCAGTATTTCATTCACAAGCTTAGGGTTGGCTTTGCCTTGGGTAGCCTTCATTACCTGTCCGACGAAAAACCCCAGCAGTTTCTCCTTCCCCTTCTTGTATGCCTCCACCTCCTGAGGATGAGCCTGTAGGACATCTTCAACCACCTTGTTTAAGGCACTTTCATCGGTTATCTGCACCAGCCCCTGTTCTTGGACGATCTGCCTTGCCCCTTTGCCTGTTTTGTACATCTGTTCAAAGACGGTCTTGGCGATCTTTCCGCTGATGGTCCCATCCTTGATAAGGCCTAGCATCTCGGCCAGCTGTTGAGGGGCGAGGGGACAATCTTCCACCTCACGATCGTCTTCTTTCAAGAGGCGAAGAAGCTCACTCATTATCCAGTTGCTCACCTGTTTGGGCTCTGGGAAGATCTTCACACACTCTTCGTAATAATCAGCTAGGGCTTTGGAGGAGGTTATGACCCCTGCATCATACTCGGGTATCTTGTACTGGCTGACGAATCGATCCTTGCGCTCCAGGGGGAGTTCGGGCAGCCCCCTTCTGACCTCCTCTACCCATTCTGGGGAGATGGTAAGGGGGACAAGATCGGGATCGGGAAAGTATCTGTAATCATGGGCTTCTTCCTTACCCCGCATGGCATAGGTGACGCCCTTGTGAGGGTCCCAGAGCCTGGTCTCCTGCACCACTTCTTTTCCCTCTTCCAAGACTTTTTTCTGTCTCTCTATCTCATAGGCTAAGGCCCTCTCTACGTTTCTGAAAGAATTCATGTTCTTGACCTCTGTCCTAGTCCCCAGAGTCTGGACACCAGCAGGTCTGATGGAGACGTTGGCGTCACAGCGCAGGCTACCTTCTTCCATATTCCCGTCGCATATCTCCAAGTACTGTAAGATCGCCCGCAATACCCGCAGGTAGTCGGCGGCCTCTTTGGGAGTGCGGATGTCAGGCTCACTCACGATCTCCAGCAGGGGCACGCCGGTCCTGTTAAAGTCAACATAACTAAAGGGTCCATCCTCATCGTGAAAGAGTTTGCCCGCATCCTCTTCCATATGGATGCGGGTGATTCCCACCCGTTTCTTTCCTCCATCTTCGGTGGGAATCTCTATATAACCGTTGGTTGCCAGGGGGAGTTCATATTGGGAGATCTGATAGCCTTTTGGGAGATCAGGATAAAAATAGTTTTTTCGTGCAAAAAGGCTATAATGGGCGATCTTGCAGTTGGTGGCCAAGGCCATCTTGATGGCGAACTCCACCACTTTTCTGTTCAAGACGGGAAGTGACCCCGGCATGCCCATGCAGACGGGACATGTGTGGGTATTGGGCTCAGCACCAAAGGCGGCTGAGCAGCCGCAAAAGATCTTACTTTTGGTCAGCAATTGGGCATGGACCTCTAATCCTATGACCGCTTCATATTCCAATAGGTAGGTTTCCTCCCTTAACGC